>NZ_CALMAW010000020.1:0-50992 GCF_937859915.1 uncultured Sphingomonas sp.
CTGACCGGGCGCCCGCGCGGCTGGGGCCTGGCGGCGCAGCTCTATGCGCTGCGTGGTGCGCGGCCATCTGGCTTCGGTGATTTCGCAGCCCTCGCCGATCTCGCGCGCGTCGCCGGCGCGCACGGTGCCGACGCGCTCGCGATCAGCCCGGTCCACGCGCTGTTCCTCGCCGACCCGACGCGGTTCAGCCCCTATTCGCCGTCGAGCCGCGACTTCCTCAATCCGCTGTTCGCCGATCCGGGCGTCGGCGACGAACCCGACGGCGACGCGCTGATCGACTGGCCGGCCGCCTCCACCGCACGCATCGCGCGGTTGCGCGCGGCCTATGCTGCGTTTGACGGCGATCCCGATTTCGACGCCTTCGTCGCAGCAGGCGGCGCGCCCCTGCGCGGCCATGCGCTGTTCGAGGCGCTGCACGGTCATGTCCACGATCAGGGCATCGCCGGCGGCTGGCAGGATTGGCCCACGGCGTTTCACGACCCGGAAAGCCGCGATGTCACGCACTTTGCTGCGCAGCATGCGGATGCGGTCCGCTTCCATCTCTTCCTGCAATGGCGCGCGACGCGGGGTCTCGCTGATGCGCAGGACGCAGCGCGGGGTGCGGGCATGGCGATCGGACTCGTCGCCGATCTCGCGGTCGGGATCGATCCGGGCGGCAGCCACGCCTGGAGCCGGCGCGGCGAATTGCTGCATGGTCTGACGCTCGGTGCGCCGCCCGACACCTTCCAGGCCGCGGGGCAGGGCTGGGGCATCACCGGCCTGTCGCCGACCGCGCTGGCACGCGACGGCTACGAACCCTTCCTGCGGACCGTGCGCGCAGCACTGGCACATGCCGGCGGGCTGCGCGTCGACCATGCGCTCGGGCTCGGCCGGCTGTGGGTCATCCCGGAGGGCGCACGCCCGCTCGACGGCGTCTATCTGCGCCAGCCGCTGGAGGATCTGCTGCGCCTGCTGGCGCTCGAGGCGCACCGCGCGCGCGCGATCGTGATCGGCGAGGATCTGGGCGTCGTGCCTCCGGGCTTCCGCGACCAGCTGAGCGATTGCCACCTGCTCGGCATGCGCGTGCTGCCGTTCGAGCGCACCGAAGACGGCGGCTTCACCGATCCGACACGCTGGTCGCCGGTCGCCGCGGCGATGACGAGCACGCACGATCTCACCCCGTTCGCGGGCTGGTGGCGCGGCGTCGATATCGCGTGGCGCGAGGAACTCGGCGCGGACGCCGATACGCCGGCGCAGCGCGATGCGGACCGTGCGCGCTTCTGGGATCGCGCGGCGGTGTCGGCGGACGCGACCGGTGCCGTGCCCGCCAAGAACGCGCCCGTCGCCGCGGTAGACGCCGCAATCGCGCTCGTCGCACGGTCGACGTGCGAACTCGCGATCGTCGCGCTGGAGGATCTGGTCGGGCTCGACCAGGCGCCCAATTTGCCCGGCACGATCGACGAGCATCCCAATTGGCGCCGCCGCCTGCCCGCGGCGCCCGAACCGCTCTTCGCCGACGACGCCGTCGTCGCGCGTCTCGCCACGCTGACCAAGGAACGCCCCGCATGATCCCCCGCGCCACCTACCGGGTGCAGTTCCACGCCGGCTTTCCCTTTGCCGACGCGATCCCGCTCGCGCCCTATTGGGCGAAGCTCGGCATCAGCCATGTCTACGCCTCGCCGATCGGCACCGCGCGGACGCAATCGATGCACGGCTATGATCAGGTCGATCCGACCAGCATCAACCCCGAACTCGGCGGCGAGGAGGGGTTCCGTGCGCTTGCCGCCGCGCTCAAGGCCGAGGGGCTCGGCATCATCATCGACATCGTGCCCAACCATGTCGCGGTCGGCCATGGCGACAACGGCTGGTGGCTCGACGTCCTCGAGAAGGGCGAGGCGAGCGACTATGCGCGCTTCTTCGACATCGACTGGCACCCCGCCAACCCTGCGCTCGACGGCACGCTGCTCGCGCCCTTTCTGGGCAGCGCCTATGGCGAGGTGCTGGGGTCGGGCGACCTGCGCGTGAAGCGCGTAGGCGATCGGCTCGCGCTGGTCGCCTATGACAGCCACGTCTTCCCGCTGCGTCCCGAGGATCAGGCGGCGCTCGCCGACGCGCGCGATCTCGACACGCGCTTCGACGGCAGGACCGAGGCGGGCCGCGCCGCGCTGCACGAGCTGTGCGAGCGCCAGAATTGGCGGCTCGCCTCGTGGCGCGCGGCCAACGACGCGATCAACTGGCGGCGCTTCTTCGACATCACCGAGCTCGCCGGCATCCGCATCGAGGAGGAGGTCGTGTTCGATGCGGTCCACGCGCTGCCGCTGCGGCTGTACCGCGAGGGGCTGATCGCCGGCGTCCGCGTCGATCATGTCGACGGGCTCGCCGACCCCGCCGCCTATTGCCGCAAGCTGCGCACCACCTTCGGCGACGACGCCTATATCGTCATCGAGAAGATTTTGGGGGCGGGCGAGACGCTCGCCACCGACTGGGGGATCGACGGCACCAGCGGCTATGATTTCCTCAACGAGGTCTCCGCGCTGCTCCACGATCCGGCGGGGGCGGAACCGCTCGCGGCGCTGTGGCACGCGCTGAGCGGCCGCCCCGCCGACTTCGCCTTGGAGGAGCATCCCGCGCGCCGCGACATGGTCGCGCGCGGCTTCGCGGGGCAGCTCGACTCGACCGCACAGGCGTTCGCGCGCCTCGCCGCGTCGGACGTCGCGACGCGCGATCTCGCGCTGCCCGCGCTGCGCCGCGCGATCGCCTGGCTGCTCGAGGTCTTCCCGGTCTATCGCACCTACGGCACCGGCGATGCCGCCCCCGACAGCGATAGCGCGATCCGCATGCGTGCCGTCGCGGCCGCGAAGGCGCTCGCCGGCGCAGCGGAAGCCGGAACGGTCGACCGCATCGGCGACTGGCTCGCGGGCACCGGCCCCGGCGACCGCGCGCTTCGCCAGGATGCGGTGCGCCGCTTCCAGCAGCTCAGCGCGCCGATCGCCGCAAAGGCGGTCGAGGACACCGCCTTCTATCGCTACGGCCGGCTGCTCTCGCGCAACGACGTCGGCTGCGATCCCGAGCGGCTCGGGGCGGACGCGTCCGCCTTCGCGCAAGTGATCGAAGACCGGTCGGCACGCCATCCCCATGCGATGCTGACCACCGCGACGCACGACCACAAGCGCGGCGAGGATCTGCGCATGCGGCTCGCGGTGCTGAGCGAGATGCCCGAGCTGTGGGCCGAGACCGCGCGGGCATGGGCGGCGGACGTCCCCGACGGCATCGATCGCGGCGACGCGCACATGCTCCATCAGATGATCGTCGGCGCCTGGCCGCTCGATCTGGCGGCGGACGATGCCGCGGCGATGGCGGGCTTCGCCGAGCGGCTCGGCGGCTGGCAGCTCAAGGCGCTGCGCGAGGCCAAGCTGCGTTCGTCCTGGGCGGCGCCCGACGAGGCTTATGAGCAGGCCTGCGCCGACTATCTCGACCGGCTGCTCGCACCGGGCGCCTTCGCGACCGAGGCGCGTGCCTTTGCCGAGCGGATCGCACCGGCGGGTGCGGCCAAGTCGCTGGCGCAGGTGATGCTGCGCGCGGCGCTGCCGGGCGTGCCCGACTGCTATCAGGGCAGCGAGGGCTGGGACTTCAGCCTGGTCGACCCCGACAACCGCCGGCCGGTCGACTATGCCGCGCTCCAGGCGATGCTGGCCGGCACGGGCGCGAGCTGGCGCGACGGCGCGGCCAAGCAGCGGTTGCTCGCCGACCTGCTCGGCGCGCGCGCGGCGCATCCGGCGGTGCTTGCCAACGGATCGCTGACGTTCCTGACGCTCACCGGCGTGCGCAGCGCCGACGCGATCGCCTTCGCGCGCAGCGGCGGGGGTGGGACCGCGATCCTGCTGTGCGCGCTACGCTGTTCGCCGGCGTGCATCGACGCGGGCTCGCCCGAGCCGGGCGCGGCGTGGTGGGGGGATACGGCGGTGGTGTTGCCCGATGGTGGCCGGATGGCGGCGACGGAGATCGTCGGGGAGCGTGCCGTCGGGTTCGTGCTGCTCTAAAGCCCTCTCCCTCAGGGAGAGGGTTGGGTGAGGGTGTCCAGCCCCGAACGTGGGACGCGACGCTTGCGCGTCGCTCCCCCTCACCCCGACCCTCTCCCCGACGGGGAGAGGGAGGCCTACCCCAGCAACCCGCGTTCCAGCAGCAGATGCCGCTCGTCGGGCTCGCGCCCGCGGAACGCGACGAAGTCGGCCATTGCATCGCGCGTGTCGCCGCGCTCGAGTATCTCGCGGCGGAAGCGGGTCGCGAGGTCGCCCGCGAACATGTCGCCCGCCTCGGTGAACGCCGCGAACGCGTCGGCGTCGAGCACCTCGGACCAGAGATAGCTGTAATAGGCCGCGCCATAGCCGCCGTCGAAGATGTGGGTGAAATGCGGCAGCCGGTGGCGCATCCCGATCGTCGCGGGCATGCCGAGCCGCTCCAGCGTAGCGGCCTCGATCGCGCGGACGTCGGGGGCGGGGTCGGTCGTCATGTGGATGGCGAGGTCGACGATCGACGCGCCGGCGAGTTCGACCGTCGCGAAGCCCTGGCCGAAGGCGTCCGCCTGGCCGATCGCCGCGATCAGCGGCGTGGGAACGCCGAAGCCGGCGAGCACCTCGGCCGAGACGATCCAATGCTCCATGAACTTGCTCGGGAACTCGACGAAGTCGCGCGCCACCGCCGTGCCCGACAGGCTCGGATAGGTGACGTCGGAGAGCAAAGCATGCAGCGCATGGCCGAATTCGTGGAACAGCGTGCGCGCCTCGTCGATCGACAGCCGGGTGTGTTCGGGCGGCGGCGCCTTGGCGAAATTGGCGACGGTGTAGACGATCGGCAGCACGCGATCGTCGAGCCGCTCCTGCACGCGCAGCGACCCCATCCACGCGCCGCCATGCTTTTCGGGGCGCGCGAGATAGTCGGTGTAGAGCAGCCCGACCGGCCCGCCGCCGACATTGCTCACCGCCCAGGCGCGGACGTCGGCGTGCCAGCCGGGGACGTCGCTGCGCTCCTCGAAGCAAAGCCCGTAGAGCCGGCCGGCGCAGTCGAACGCGGCGGCGCGCACCGCGTCGAGCGTCAGATGCTGCTTCACCGCCGCGCCGTCGAGCGCATGCCGGTCGCGGCGGATCTGCTCGGCATAGAAGCGCCAGTCCCACGCTTCGATCGGTGCGTCGGCGAGCGCCTGCAACTCGGCCTGCTCGTCGGCGGCGCGCTCGAGCGCCGGTGCCCAGACGCGCTCGAGCAGCCCCATCGCCGCCTGCGGGCTGCCCGCCATGCTGTCCTCGAGCTTTTCCTCGGCATAGCTGGCGTGGCCGAGCAGATGCGCGCGCTCCTGCCGGAGCGCCACGATCTCGGTGAGGATCGGCCAGGTGTCGTGCGGACCGCCGTCGCAGCGGCCGGTGAACGCGCGCCACACGGTCTCGCGCACGCCGCGGTCGGTCGCGAAGCCGAGCAGGTCCTCGACCTGACCGCGATCGAGCGTGAACCGCCAGCCGTCCTGCCCCGCCAGTTCGGCCCGGCGCCGGGCGGCGGCGCGGACGCTGTCGGGCAGCCCCGCGCAGCCCGCTTCGTCGAGCAGCAGCGACCAGTCGGTGCCGGCGGCGAGCACATTGTGGCCGAAGCGCACCGACAATTCGCCGAGCCGCTCGTCGATCGCCGCAAAGCGCGCCTTCGCCTGGGGATCGAGCAGCGCGCCGCCCGAGACGAAGCCGCGATAGCTGTTCTCGACCAGCCGCAGCTGTTCGGCACCCAGCGTCGTGCGTGCGCGCCACACCGCGGCGACCCGGTCGAACAGCCGGCGGTCGTGGCCGATCGCGGTGCCGTGGCGGGTCAGCCGCGCCGACATCTCTTCCTCGATCGCGCGCAGATCCGCATCGGCCTGCGCCGAGGACAGCGTCCAGAAGGTCCGCCGCACCTTGGCCAGCGCCGCGCCCGATCGCTCGAGCGCGAGCAGCGTGTTGGCGAAGTCGGCGGGGGCGGGATCGGTCGCGATCGCCTCGATCTCGGCGCGATGCGCCGCAAGCGCCACATCGAGCGCGGGCAGGAAATGCGCCGCGCGGATGCGATCGAAAGGCGGCGCCGCGAAGGGTCCCGTCCAGTCGTCGAGCAGCGGGTTGGCGGTTGAGAGTTCGGTCAAAGCGAGGTCACCTCGTCGGTATGCACGTCGAACCGCGTCAGCCGGGTCGGCCCGAACACGGTGGTCAGCGCGGCGTCGGTCGCGTCGCGGCCGCGCGCCATCAGGATCCGCCCGATCCGCGGCGTGTTGTGGCGTGCGTCGAACGTATACCACTGCCCGCCCAGATAGGCCTCGAACCACGCCGAAAAATCCATCGGCGCGTCGCTGACCGGCACGCCGATGTCGCCGAGATAGCCGGTGCAGTAGCGCGCCGGGATGTTCATGCAGCGGCACAGCGTCACCGCGAGATGCGCGAAGTCGCGGCACACGCCCTGGCGCTCCTGGTACGCGTCCCACGCGGTCTTGGTCGAGCGCGCGTGATGATAGCCGAACTCGACATGGTTGTTGGCGAACGCGACGATCGCCTGCACCCGTGCCCAGCCGGTCGGGGCATTGCCGAACAGCGACCAGGCGGTGTCGGACAAGCGGTCGGTCTCGCAATAGCGGCTCGCCAGCAGGTACATCAGCACCTCGTCGGGCAGCTGCTCGACGGGCAGCTGAATGGCATCGGGCGCGTAGGCGTCGGGGGCGCCATGATCCTCGACGACGAAGTCGCAGGCAAGATCGACGCCGCCTGCCGGGATCGTCATCCGCGTGCAGACATTGCCGAAGCTGTCGACATAATCATACATCGGCACGTCGGGCGCGGCGACGATGCGGTGCGGGGTGCGCAGATCCTGGTGCCGCGACGGGTGCACGCTGAGCAGCGCCAGCATCGGCACGGGGACGTCCGTATCGAAACGGATATTGTAGCCGGTTCGGATCAGCATGGGCCCTTGTCTCCCGTCATAGTGCGGCGGCGTTGAGAATGGTGGCGGCGGCGGCGCTGTCGTCGGCGGTCTGCCCGTCGAGCTTGATCTCGACCGAGACGTCCATGCCCTGGTCGCTGCCCGGAAAGCCCGCCCAGGTGCCCGACAAGGGCACGGCTTGGTAGGGATCGCGCGCGATCGCGACGCGGACCAGCCCGCGGCTGCCGACGATGCCGTTGGTCGGATCGAATTCGATCCAGCCCGAGCCCGGCAGGAAGATCCGCACCCAGGCGTGGGTGTTGCCGCCCCCGACGCGGCCCTCGCCCATGCCGGGCGAATAGACATAGCCCGACACGAAGCGCGCCGCGAGGCCGAGCGCGCGCGCCGCCTCGATCATCAGCACCGCGAAGTCGCGGCAGGTGCCCTGGCGCTTCTGCAGCGTCTCGACCGGGGTCTGCGTGCCCGCCTCGTAGCGCGCGATATAGGTGAAGGTGCGGCGGATGGTCGAGGTGATCTCGGCGAGCATCGTCAGCGTGTCGGTCTTGCCGTCCTGCCGCACGAAGCGCCGCGCCCAGTCGTCGACGATGCGATAGGGGTCGTGGTGCCCGCGCTCGATCGAGCGCAGCAGATCTGGCATGTCCTCCGACGAGTAGGTGAAGGGGTAGCGCTGGGCATAATCCTCGATCGCGACGCTGTCGCGCTCCATCGGGATATGCTCCATCCGGACGTCGCTCTCGAAGCGCAGCGTTGCCGCGCGGCCCGAAAAGCGCGCGACCGCGACCGAATTGCCGAACACGTCGTGCAGCCAGCGCAGGTCGCGCGGCGCCGGATCGATGTCGAGCTTGGCCGCGATCAGCCGCTGGTCGTGCCCTTCGCGCGGGCGGACCATCAGGCGATGCTCGCCAAAGGCCACCGGTTGCCGGTAGCGGTAGGTGGTGACGTGGCGGATGGTGAGGAATGGCATGGACGACGACTATTCCACAGGTTCGGCCGGGCGCGAAGCGTTGCACGACGCTTTGCTGGACAGGGCCGATCCAGCGGCGGTCGCGATACTCAACCCGCGGGGCCGCGCGCCGTTCCTGCTGATCGGCGACCATGCCGGCAATCGCATCCCGCAGCGGCTCGGCACGCTGGGGCTTTCGGAGCCGGATCGCACGCGCCACATCGCCTGGGACATCGGCGTCGGTGCGCTCGGCGAAGCGCTGGCGTCGCGGCTCGACGCGGTGTTCGTGCGGCAGAGCTATTCGCGGCTGGTGATCGACTGCAACCGCGATCCGGACACGGCGGACGCGATCCCCGAGGTCAGCGACGCGACGGCGATTCCGGGCAATATCGGGCTGAGCGCGGCGGCGCGCGCGGCACGGATCGCGGCGATCCACGCGCCCTATCAGCAGGCGATTGCCGCCGAGATCGCGCGGCGTAGCGCGGCGGGGCAGGCGACGATCCTGCTGTCGCTGCACAGCTTCACGGCGGCGCTTGCTGGGCAGGCGGCGCGGCCGTGGGACATCGGCGTGCTCCACGACGGCCGCAACGACCGCTTCGCGCGGCGGCTGCTGGACGGGCTGATGCGGTCGCCCACGCTCGTCGTCGGCGACAACGACCCCTATCGGATGGACGCGACCGACCACACCGTGCCGCGCCACGCCTTTCCCGACCTGCCCTATGCCGAGCTCGAGATCGCGCAGCGCCGGCTGGCGACGGCGGACGAGATCGGCTGGTGGTGCGAGACGCTGGCGCCGCTCATCGAGGGCGCGGCGGCATAGGGGCATCGTCGCGCCACAGTCTCACTTGCGTCTCCGGTATGGCGGCGGCACAGTCGCGCCAAAGCCGACAAAGCCCGAGAGGACGCCATCATGGATTTCACGCTGACCGACCGAGAGGCGCATTTCAAAGATCTGGTACGGCGCTTCATCGACGAGGAGATCGCCCCGCGCGACGCCGATTATCACGCCCAGCAGCGCGAGGGCGCGCGCTGGAAGGTGCTGCCCGTGATCGAGGCGCTCAAGATCGAGGCGCGGGCCGCGGGGCTGTGGAACCTGTTCATGCCGCCGCATGCCGGCCAGGCGCATGTCGACGACAGCTTCGTCTTCGAGGGCACGCAACTCTCCAACCTCGAATATGCGCTGTGCGCCGAGGAGATGGGGCGGCTGCACTGGGCGTCCGAGGTGTTCAACTGCTCGGCGCCCGACACCGGCAATATGGAGGTGCTCCACCGCTACGGCACGCGCGCGCAGAAGGATCGCTGGCTCAAACCGCTGATGGACGGCGAGATCCGCTCCGCCTTCCTGATGACCGAGCCCGACGTCGCCTCGTCGGATGCGACCAACATCCAGGCCTCGATCGTCCGCGACGGCGACGATTATGTCGTCAACGGTCGCAAATGGTGGTCGTCGGGGGTCGGCGATCCGCGCTGCACGGTGGCGATCGTGATGGGCAAGTCTGACCCGCAAGGGTCGAGGCACGGCAGCCAGAGCATGATCCTCGTTCCGCTCGATACGCCGGGCGTGACGATCGACCGGATGCTGTCGGTCTATGGCTATGACCATGCCCCGCACGGCCACGGCGAGGTGCTGCTCGAGAACGTCCGCGTGCCCGCCGAGAACATGCTGCTCGGCGAAGGGCGCGGCTTCGAGATCGCGCAGGGGCGGCTCGGGCCGGGGCGCATCCATCATTGCATGCGCACGATCGGGGTGGCGGAGAGCGCGCTCGCGGCGATGGCGCAGCGGCTGCTGTCGCGCACCGCGTTCGGCAAGCGCATCGCCGAGCAGAGCGTCTGGGAGGAGCGGCTCGCGCGCGCCCGGATCGACATCGAAATGAGCCGGCTGCTGTGCCTCAAGGCCGCCGACATGATGGACCGCGCGGGCAACAAGTCGGCGAGGAACGAGATCGCGATGATCAAGGTGCAGGCGCCGACGATGGCGCTGCGGATCCTCGACGACGCGATCCAGGCGCATGGCGGGGGCGGCGTGTCGGGCGATTTCCATCTCGCGGCGGAGTGGGCGGCGGTGCGCACGCTGCGCTTCGCCGACGGCCCCGACGAGGTCCATGCCCGCGCGATCGCACGCGCGGAGCTGGGAAAATACGCGCCGCCGCGTGATTAACATCCTCCCCGACATTCGTCGGGGAGGGGGACCGCCGGCGCAGCCGGTGGTGGAGGGGAAAGGCGGCAAGCGCGGCGTTCGAGGCGCGGCCCCTCCACCACTCGCTGCGCGAGCGGTCCCCCTCCCCGGGAAAACCCGGGGAGGATGAGACGGTCAGTAGCCCGACGCCCGCGCCAGCCGGTCGGCATGGAAATCGCTGTCGCCGAACAGTTCGGCGAGCACGCGGGCGCGCTTCATGAAGAAGCCGATGTCGTAATCGTCGGTCATGCCGATGCCGCCGTGCATCTGCACGCCCTCCTGCACCACGAGCGTGGTGGCGAGCCCCGCCATCGCTTTCGCGACCATCACCGCGCGCTCGGCGGCCGGATCGCCCGCATCGAGCAGCTGCTGCGCCTTGAGCACCGCCGCGCGCGCGATCTCCAGCTCGCTGTAGAGATGCGCGGCGCGGTGCTGGAGCGCCTGGAAGCTGCCGATCGCGACGCCGAACTGTTTGCGCTGCTGGAGATAGTCGGTCGTGCGCGCCATCGCGCCCGTGCCGACGCCAAGCAGCTCGGAGGCGGCGCCCGTGCGCACCGCGTCGAGCGTGCGCGTCAGCCCCGCCCAGCCGCCGTCGAGCTCGCCGATCACCGCGTCGGCGTCGACCTGCACGTCGTCGAAGCGCAGCTGCGCGGAGAGGCTGGCGTCGGCGAGGCGATCGGCGGCGGCGGTGAGACCCGCCGCGCCCTTGTCGACCGCGAACAGCGTGATGCCGTCCGGCTCGTCGCTACCCCCCGCGGTGCGCGCCGCGACGATCAACAGGTCGGCGACATGGCCGTGCGCGACGAAGCGTTTCGTCCCGCGCAGCGTGAACCCGTTGCCCGATCGCGCGGCGGTGAGCGCGATCCGGTTGGGGCGATGCTTGCCGCCCTCGTCGATTGCGAGCGCCGCGACCGCTTCGCCCGCCGCGATCCGCGGCAGCCAGCGCGCGCGCTGGTCGCGCGATCCGCCCTTGAGCGCGGTGACCGCGCCGACCGCGGTCGCCAGGAAGGGCGAGGGGGTGAGGTTGCGCCCGATCTCCTCGAGCACGATACCGGCCTCGACGGCGCCAAGCCCGAGCCCGCCGTCGGCCTCGTCGATCAGCATGCCGCAAAACCCCATTTCGGCGAAGCGCGCCCACAGCGCGGGATCGAAGCCGGTCCGGTCGTCGGCATCGCGCAAGGCACGCATATGCGCGACCGGCGCCTGCTCGGCGAGGAAGGGCCGCGCGGTGTCGAGCAGCATCGCCTGGTCGTCGGTGTGGAACAGCGGCATGGACATCCTCTTCTTCTCCCCCGTCGTCCCGGCGAAAGCCGGGATCCATAGACGGCGGCACGGTCGTTATCCGGGCACAGCGCCCACGTCCGAGGCGCCGCATCCATGGGCCCCGGCTTTCGCCGGGGCGACGGAGGGGATCACGCCCCCGGCAGCGCCAGGATGCGCTTGGCGATGATGTTGAGCTGCACCTCGGAGGTGCCGCCCTCGATCGAATTGGCCTTGGTGCGCAGCCAGGCCCGCGCCCCCGCGCCGCCGTGCGAGCGATCGCTCTCCCATTCGAGCGCGTCCGATCCGCCCGCCGCCATCATCAGCTCGTGACGCTGCTTGTTGAGCTCGGTACCGACATATTTCATCATCGAAGGCTGCGCGGGATGCGTGCGCTTCGCCTTGAGCTCGTCGAGGAAGCGCTCGGACATCGCGCGGAACGCGGCGGCGCGCACCTCGAACAGCGCGATCCGCGCGCGCAGCACCGGATCGTCGAGCCGCCCGTCTGGCTCGGCGCCGATCGCCTCGACCGCGATCTTGCCCAGCGATGGCCCGCCGCCGGTGCCCAGCCCCATCGCCGAGATCATCTCGCGCTCGTGGCCGAGCAGATATTTGGCGACGTCCCAGCCCTTGTCGCGCTCGCCGAGCAGATTGGCCTTGGGCACGCGGACATCGTCGAAGAAGGTCTCGCAGAAGGGCGAATAGCCCGAGATCAGCAGGATCGGCCTCGTCGACACGCCGGGCGAGGCCATGTCGAACAGCAGGAAGGAGATGCCGCCCTGCTTGACCGTCTTGTCGGTGCGGACGAGGCAGAAGATCCAGTCGGCCTTGTCGGCATAGCTGGTCCACACCTTCTGCCCGTTGACGATGAAGTCGTCGCCGTCCTCCTCCGCCGAGGTGGCGAGGCTGGCGAGGTCGGAGCCGGCATTGGGCTCCGAATAGCCCTGGCACCAGCGGATTTGTCCGCGCGCGATCTTCGGCAGATGGTCCTGCTTCTGCGCCTCGGTGCCATATTTGAGCAGCGCGGGCCCGAGCATCGAGATGCCGAACGAATAGAGCGGGCTGCGGCAGCCGAGGCGCGCCATCTCCTCGCGCAGCGCCTTGCTCTCCGCCGGCGACAGCCCGCCGCCGCCATAGTCGCGGGGCCAGTCGGGCACGGTCCAGCCGCGCTCCGCCATCCGATCGAGCCACAGCTTCTGCTCGGGCGACGAGAAGGTCGGGTTGCGGCCGCCCCAGCAGACATCGTCGTCCGAGCGGATCGGCGTGCGCATCTCGGCCGGGCAGTTCCCCTCGAGCCAGGCGCGCGTCTCCGCGCGGAAGTCGTCGAGCTCGCTCATGAGGTGAAGCGCTCGCCCTTGGCCGCCTTGTCGGCGAGCAGCGTAGAGAGGCGATGCCCCGCCATCCGGGGCGCGTGCTTCTCGAGCCCCGCCACGACGACGTCGAGCCCGACCGTGTCGGCCCAGAACATCGGGCCGCCGGTCCAGGCCGGCCAGCCATAGCCGTTGAGCCAGACGATATCGATGTCGGACGCGCGCTGCGCCATCTTCTCCTCGAGGATCAGCGCGCCCTCGTTGACCATCGGGTAGAGCAGCCGCTCGAGGATCTCCTGGCTGTCGATCGTGCGCTGCGCGATGCCCTTCTTCGCGGCGAATTCGCGGATCAGCTGCTCGACCTTGGGCGAGGGGGTGCGGTTGCGCTTGTCGTCATAGTCGTAAAAGCCATGGCCGTTCTTCTGGCCGCGCAAGCCCGCCTCGCACAGCGCGTCGCGGAAATTCTCGGCGCCGTCGGAGGCGTCGGGATCCCAGCCGATGTCGAGGCCGGCGAGGTCGGACATCTGGAACGGCCCCATCGGGAAGCCGAAATCGAGCAGCACCCGGTCGACATCGGCCGGCGTCGCGCCCTCCATCACCAGCGCATTGGCCTCGCGCTGACGCGGCGAGAGCATGCGGTTGCCGATGAAGCCGTCGCACACCCCCGCGACCACCGCGACCTTCTTGATCGTCTTGGACAGCGCCATGCAGGTCGCCAGCACCGATGGCGCGGTCTTGGCGCCGCGCACGATCTCGAGCAGCTTCATCACATTGGCGGGCGAGAAGAAGTGCAGCCCGATCACCGACTCGGGGCGCTTGGTGGCGGCGGCGATCTCGTCGACGTCGAGGTAGGAGGTGTTGGAGGCGAGGATCGCACCCGGCTTGACGATGCGGTCGAGCGTGCCGAACACATCCTTCTTGATCGCCATCAGCTCGAACACCGCCTCGATCACCAGATCGCAATCGGCGAGATCGTCATAGGAGAGGGTGGGGGTGAGCAGCCCGGTCGCGGTCTCGACCTGTGCCGCGGTCATCCGGCCCTTGCTGGCGGTCGCCTCGTAATTCCGGCGGATCGTCGCGACGCCGCGGTCGAGCGCCGCTTGCTCGCGCTCGACGATCGTGACCGGGATGCCCGCGGAGAGGAAGTTCATCGCGATCCCGCCGCCCATCGTGCCGGCACCGAGGATGCCGACCTTCCTGATCGGGATCAGCGGCGTATCCTTGGGGATGTCGTTGATCTTGGCGGCGGCGCGCTCGGCGAAGAAGATGTGGCGCAGCGCCTGGCTCTGCGTACCGCTGACGAGCTGGGTGAACAGCGCGCGCTCCTTGGCCATGCCCTGGTCGAAGGGCAGAGTGGTCGCCGCCTCGATCGCCTGGATACACGCCTCGGGCGCCTCATAGCCCTTGAGGCGACGGGCGTTCTCCTTGCGGAAATGGTCGAACAGACCGGGTTCTGCGGTGGCCGTGCCGCGGCTCGCGACGGGATGCCCGCCCTTGGCCGCCATGTCGCGCGCAAAGGCGATCGCGTCGGCCTCGAGGCTGTCCTCGCCGACGATGCGGTCGATCAGCCCGATCGCCTGGCCCGTCTTGGCGGGAATCGGATCCCCCGAGACGATCATCGGCAAGGCCGCCTCGACTCCGACCACACGCGGCAACCGCTGCGTGCCGCCCGCGCCCGGCAGGATACCGAGCTTGACCTCGGGCAGCCCCAGCTTCGCCGAGGGCACCGCGACGCGGTAATGGCAGGCGAGCGCGACCTCGAGCCCGCCCCCGAGCGCGGTGCCGTGGATCGCGGCGACGACGGGCTTGGTGCAGGCCTCGATGATGTCGACCACCTCGGGGAGTTGCGGCCCGCGCATCGGCGCGCCGAACTCGGTGATGTCGGCGCCCGCGAAGAAGGTGCGGCCGGCGCCGCGGATCACCACCGCCGCGACCGCCGAATCCGCATCGGCCGCGCGGATCGCCTCGACCAGCCCGATCCGCACGTCCGCGCCAAGCGCGTTGACCGGCGGATTGTCCGAGACGACGACGAGCACGTCGCCCTCCTTGCGGGTGGTGATGACGGCCATGCGCGCTCCTCTCAGATCGGGGTGCCCGCCGTACCGCATTTTCGAGCGGCCGGTGAGTCACGATATCGGGTTGTCGGTTTCATACCGCTTGAGGCGCGATTGAATCAAGAATAGCGTTGCCGAGAAATCGACACCGGCAAACCGGGTTTAGGATTGGATGAGCGCTATGGCCGACGAACGCGTCGCTGCGACGATCGATGACGACATGCGGGACGGTGGCTGGCCGGCGATGTCGCTGGCGGATGTCGAGGCGCTGCTGTGCGCGCCCGGCGCGCCGTTCGAGATGGAGACGGTGATGATTCCGGGCGGCGGCGACGGCGTCGCGACGCGCTGCTGGAAGAACCAGCCGCCCACTCTCGCGATGCTGGCCCGGCTGGCGCGCGCCAATTTCGCGGACGCGACCATGCTTGTCTATGAGGAGGAGCGCGTCAGCTACGAGGGCTGGTTCCGCGCGAGCGCGGCGCTGGCGGCCGAACTCGCCGCGCGCGGGATCGGCCGGGGCGACCGCGTCGCGCTGGCGATGCGCAACCTGCCCGAATGGCCGGTGATTTTCTTCGCGGTCACCAGCCTCGGCGCGATCGTGGTGCCGCTCAACGCGTGGTGGACGGGCACCGAACTCGGCTATGCGCTCGGTCATTCGGGGGCGAAGCTGCTGATCTGCGACGCGCAGCGCTGGGCCCGCGTCCAGCCGCACCGGGGCGCGCTGCCCGATCTCGCGATGGTGATCGTGGCGCGGCAGGAGGGGACGCTCGACGCCGCCGCGACCGCGCTCGAGGCGATCATCGGGACGCCGCGCTTCTATGCCGATCTGCCCGACATCGATCTGCCCGCGGTCGCGATCGCGCCCGACGACGACGCGACGCTTTTCTACACCAGCGGCACCACCGGCCGCCCCAAGGGCGCGCTCGGTACGCATCGCAACATCCTGACCTGCGTGATGTCGGCCTCCTATGCCAGCCAGCGCTCGGCGCTCCGCCGCGGCGAGACGCCGCTGCCGGCCGGCCCCAAGGTCGGGCTGATCGTCATCCCGATGTTCCACGTCACCGCCTGCAACGCCTTTTTGATGGGCGCGATCGCGACCGGCAGCACGATCGTGTTCATGCGCAAATGGGATACGCCGACCGCGTTCGCGCTGATCGAACGCGAGCGGGTGACGACCACCGGCGGCGTGCCCGCGATCGCCTGGCAGCTGCTCGAACATCCCGACCGCGACCGCTATGATCTGAGCTCGCTCGAGACGATCGCCTATGGCGGCGCGCCGTCGGCGCCCGAGCTGGTGCGGCGGATCGACCGCGACCTGCACGCGCTGCCCTCGAACGGCTGGGGGATGACCGAGACCTCGGCGACGGTGACCACGCACAGCGCCGAGGATTATCTCCACCGCCCCGACAGCTGCGGGCCTCCGCTGCCGGTCTGCGACCTCAGGATCATGAGCGAGGACGGGTTGCAGGAGATGCCGACCGGCGAGGTGGGCGAACTATGGGCGCGGGGACCCCAGATCGTGAAGGGCTATTGGAACGATGCCGCCGCGACCGCTGCGACCTTCGTCGACGGCTGGGTGCGCACCGGCGACATCGCCCGGCTCGACGAGGAGGGTTTCTGCTTCATCGTCGATCGCGCCAAGGACGTGATCATCCGCGGCGGCGAGAACATCTATTCGACCGAGGTCGAGAACATCCTCTACGATCACCCCGCGGTCACCGACGCCGCGCTGGTCGGCGTGCCCGATCATCTGCTCGGCGAGGTGCCGGCCGCGGTCGTCCACTGCGCGCCGGGCGCAACGACGAGCGAGGCGGCGTTGCAGGACTGGGTGCGCGCGCGGCTCGCGGCGTTCAAGGTGCCGGTGCGCGTGCTGTTCAGCGACGCGATGCTGCCGCGCAACGCCAATGGCAAGATCCTCAAGGCCGAACTGCTGGGGTGGTTCGCGACGGGCGGCTGAACCGGTGTTCCCGCCCAAGGCGAGGGGAAACGGGACAGCAGGGTAGGGGGCGGCCGCTTGGCCGGGTGTAGACCATCGATGTGTATCAACGGCCGCACATTGTCCTTAGCGTGACCGTCTGCGCGGGTTGAGTCGCTTGCGACCAGGAATGGCGCCGACCCCTCGGCGAACCGCTGAGGCCGGCCATGTCCCAGAAATGCCTCAGCGCCAATAGGATAGCCGAGACGGCGGCGGACATCGTCGGCCGATATGGCGACGACGCGTGGTCCGTTGCTGCGGGACAAGCGGCGCATCTTGCGATTCACGATCACACAATGGCGGCGCGCTGGGTGTTGATCGCCGACGCTATCGGTCGGACAGGATAGCGCGCGTACCCGGCTCACCCGAAAAGCTAGAAACAAAAGCTTGACAAAAAGAACCGTTTAGGTTATGCGCTGTCCCCGTCCGCTGTCGCCTCCGATCAGGGCGACGCAGCGGGCGGGACGGGGTGGCGGTGCGATCGGCCGCCCGAACGGCCGGCGTGCCGGGCATCCGGAGGGACAAGCCCGCTACCCATGTTCAACCAGGCCAGCGCCTGCTTGCCACCCCCGTGCCACGAGGGGCCCCGGCAGAGAACCAGGCGTCCGCCCCAATGGGATCGCATCGATTTCCGCGCTGCAAAGGCCGCTTCGGCTCTGAGAGCTTCTTGCGGCATCAGGCGACCGGCGACGATGAAGGCCCTCGCGGGAAGAGAACCCCGCACACCTCCGCCTGCCACGAGGCACGCGGGCACGCCGGCCGTTTCTCTCGCGAGCGACGGGAGAGGTGCGTCCGCAAATCCTACAGCTTAAGCCCTTCCCTCAGGGAGAGGCTTGGGTGAGGGTGTCCGGCCTCGAAGGTCAGACGCGCCGGCTGCGCGGTAGCCTAGCCGAACACCGCGACGCTCTGCATGGCGCGCACCACCGGCTCGCCGTCGCGGTTCCAGATCGCCATCGACTGGCTGCTGAATCCGTTGCGAACATGCTCCGCGGTCGAGCGCAGCAGCCACCATCCGTCGCGCGTCGCGGGGGCGGGGGTCAGCAGGTTGAGCAGCCAGGTCATCGAGCTGACCGGCTTGGGTTCGCGGGTCAGTCGGATCGCGGCAGGCGGCAGCGCATCGGCGAGCGCGAGCAGCGCGGTGATCGGATCGAGCCCGGCGGCATCCCTGAACCGCACCCACATCAGCAGGTCGGCCGCGGAGCGCCCCTCTGGCTTCATCGAACGATATTCGAAATTGTGGAAAAAGGCCGGGACGCCGGGACGTATCGGCATTTCGGAGGCGGCCTCAGGGGACGGCAGACTGTTGGGCGGCGGCGCGTCCTGATGGTCCATCGCCGAGTCGCGGTCGGCCGCGAACAGCAGCGTCGCGCGCAGCCCGAGCTTGCCGTCCGGTCCGTCGACCTGCGCATCGACGAAGCTCGCCGACCGGCCCCGGCGCAACATCCGGGCGGAGGCGGAGACGGTGCCGTCGAGCGGCCCGACGAAGCTGATCTGCGCGGACCGCAGCGGCGGCAAATCGTCGGCCAGCCCGCGCGCTGCGGTGAGCGCGAGCGCGCTGCTCACCCCGCCATAGGCGGTCCGCCCCTGCAGCCAATTGTCGGGGATCGCCACCGACAGGCCGTCGGCGCGGCGGTCGGCACCCGCGAGCATCGTCGCGAGGCTCACCATGTCATCGTGCCCTTCTGGACGCGCCGCGCGGTCGGCATCGACGAGGTCAGCCCGCCATCGACGACGATCGCCTGGCCGTTGACGTAGCTCGCTGCCGGCGAGACCAGGAACAGCGCGACCGAGGCGATCTCCTCGGGCTCGCCGCCGCGCTGCAGCGGATTGACCTGGCCGATGCGGTCTTCCTTGCCGACCGCGCGCGCCTGATCATAGGCGAATTTGGTCATCCCCGTCTCGATCAGCCCGGGGCAGATCGCGTTGACGCGCACGCCGGTGCCGGTGAGCTGCTGCGCAGCGGTCTGGACGAGATTGATCACGCCCGCCTTCGACGCCGAATATTGCGCCGGCCCCGCGCCCGACCGCAGCCCCGCCACCGAGGCGGTCGCGAGGATCGCGCCGCCGCCGCGCGTCTCGATTTCGGGTGCTGCATATTTGACCGCCAGGAACGGCCCGATCAGATTGACCCGCAGCGTCTCCGCCCAGGTCTCGGCGGTCGCGTCGAAATAGCCGCCGAGCATGCCGCCGGTGATCCCGGCGTTGGCGTAGAAGATGTCGAGCCCGCCGAACGCATCGACCGCGCGCCGCACCAGCGCCGCGACCGCGCGCTCGTCCCCCGCGTCGGCGCGCACGGCGTCGGCGGTGCCGCCTTCACGCCGGATCGCCGCGACCGTCTCGTCGACCGCCTCGGACAGGTCGGAGGCGATCACCGACGCGCCCTCGCGCGCGAACAGCAGCGCGGTTGCGCGGCCGATCCCCGAGGCCGCACCGGTGACGATCGCGACCTTGCCCTGCAACACGCCGCTCATATCGTGGCACCCCCGTCGACGACGATCATCTGCCCGGTGACATAGGCGCCCGCCGCCGATCCCAGGAACACCGCCGCCCCCGCAATCTCGCGCGGCTCGCCGATCCGGCGCATCGGCGTCATCCGGTTGACGCTTTCCTCGGCCTTGGGATTCTCCCACAGCGCGCGGGCAAAGTCGGTGCGGATGAGGCCCGGCGCGATCGCGTTGACGCGGATGTTGTGCGCGCCATTCTCGACCGCATAGTTGCGCACCAGCTGGAAGTCGGCGGCCTTGGAGACATTGTAGGCGCCGATCGTCGGCGAGCCGCGCAAGCCCCCGATCGACGAGACGAGGATGATCGCGCCGTCCCGTCTCGCCACCATTTCGGGCAGCACCATCTGGATCAGCCAGTGGCTGGAGAGGATGTTGTTGTCGAGAATCTTGCGGAACTGCTCGTCGCTGATCCCGTCCATCGAGCCATAATAGGGGTTGGAGGCGGCGTTGCAGACGAGGATGTCGATCTGCCCCCATTTGGCGCGCGTGCCGTCGATCAGCGCCTGCAGCGCGTCCTTGGAGGAGATGCTCGCGGGGATGACGATCGCGCGCTCGTCGCCATGTCTGGCGTTGATCGCGTCGGCGACCTCCTGGCAGGCCTCGGCCTTGCGGCTCGAGATCACCACCTTGGCGCCCTGGGCGGCATATTCCTCGGCGATCGCGCGGCCGATCCCCTTGGACGAGCCGGTGATGACGGCAATTTTGCCGGTCAGATCGAACAGCGACATTTTCGAACTCTCCTATGGATCAGGCGGGTGCGCCGGCCTTGCGCGCAAAACCCCAGGCGGCGGCGGCGAGCATCGGCACGCGCGCGGCCATCTCGGTCGCCTTGGCGCTCGACGCATTGCCGTCGAGCGCGCGCTTCTTGATGCCCTGGACGATGCCGAGCAGCCGGAAGAGGTTGTAGGCGAAATACCAGTCGAGATCGGGGACGCCGCTGCGGCCGGCGCGCGCGCAATAGCGCTCGGTGATCGCCTCGAGCGTCGGGATGCCGAGCGCCGCGAGGTCGAGGCCGCCGATCGAGGCATTCTGCTCGCCCGCCGGCATCGCCCAGTTCATCGCGACATAGGCGAAGTCGGCGAGCGGATCGCCCAGCGTCGACAGCTCCCAGTCGAGCACCGCGGCGATGCGCGCGGCGTCGGGCGCGTAGATCAGATTGTCGATGCGATAGTCGCCATGGATGATCGAGACGCGGTCCTGCTGGGGGAGCGTCGCCGGCAGCCAGGCGATCAGTCGCTCGACCTCGGGCAGATCGTCGGTCTGCGCGGCGCGGTACTGCTTGGTCCAGCGCCGTACCTGGCGTTCGAAATAATTGCCGGGTGGGCCGTAGTCGCCCAGGCCCACTGCATCGGGATCGATCGCGTGGAGGTCGGCCAGCCGGTCGATCATCGCCTCGTAGACAGCGCGTCGCTCGGCCGGGTTCGCGGCGGGCAATGATCCGTCCCAGACGGTGCGCCCCTCGACCATTTCCATGACGTAGAAGGGCGATCCGATGACGCCTTCGTCCTCGCACAGCGCATAGGGCCGGGCGACCGGGAAGCCGGTGGGATACAGCGCCGCGATCAGCCGATATTCGCGGTCGACCGCATGCGCCGAGGGCAGCACCGCCCCGAACGGCTTGCGGCGCAGAACGTAGCTGCCGCTGGCGGCGGTCAGCCGGTAGGTCGGGTTGGACTGACCGCCGGCGAATTTCTCCGCCGCGACCGCGCCGGCAAAGCCCTCGACATGCGCGGCGAGCCAGGGTTCGAGTCGGGCGAGATCGATGTCGGGGGCGGGGCTGGCGGGCATCTCTCGTCCTGCGTCGCGCGGCGTGGGCGCCGCTTGTCGGGGCCTTGCTATCCGATACCGGATATTCCGACAATGCCGAACGCCATGCCTGTTATCGCATACCTGTCGTTTGAGTCGCACCCGGTGGCGTTGCGCCGCCGGCTCGGGCATACAGCATCGCCATGCCCGAGCTGAACCGCGCCGCCCCAGACCTGTCTCCGCCGCCGCGCAGCGAACGCGGATCGGACCGGTTCGAGCGCAAGCGCGAGCTGATCCTCGATGCGGCGACCGCGCTGATCAACCAGCGCGGGGTCAAGGGGATGACCTTCCTCGAGATCGCGCAGAGCGTGAACCTCAACACGACCAGCGTGACCTATTATTTCCGCCGCAAGGAGCAGCTCGCCGCGGCGGTGTTCGAACATACGATCGAGCGGCTCGAAGCGATGGCGCGAGACGCGGGGGCGGAGCCCGATCCGCAGGCGCGCGTCGCCCGCTACCTCCAGCTGCATTTCGATCACCACCGCCGCGTGCTCCGGCACGAGGAGCGGCCGATCGCGACGCTGTCCGACATCCGCGCGCTCGACGATGCGGTGCGCGCGCCGCTCGAGAAACATTATCAGGCGGTGTTCCGGCTGATCCGCGGCTATTTCGGCGCCTATGGCGACGATCCGGCGCGCAAGGCGCTGCTCACCGCCCGCGCGCACATGCTGACCGAGGTGACCTTCTGGCTGCCGGTGTGGGTCAATCGCTATTCGGTCAGCGACTTCGACCGGGTGCGCGCGCGGCTATTCGAGCTGCTCGCGCACGGTATCGCGCCCACCGGCGCGGTGTGGACGCCCGACCCGATCGGCGATCTCGATACGCCCGACGACGGCGGGGCGGATGGGTCCGGGCCCGCCTTCCTGCGCGCCGCGACGCGGCTGATCAACGAGCGCGGCTATCGCGGCGCCTCGGTCGATCGCATCGTCGCCGAACTCAAGGTGACCAAGGGCAGCTTCTACCACCATCTCGACGCCAAGGACGATCTCGTCCTCGAATGCTTCCGGCGCAGCTATGCCCGCGTCTCGCGCGCACAACGGCTCGGCGACGCGACCGGCGGCGACCAGTGGCACCGGCTGTCGACCGCGATCGCGACGCTGCTCGACGTCCAGTTCGCGGGCGACTGGCCGCTGCTGCGCACCACCGCGCTGCTGGCGCTGCCCGGCGACCTGCGCGAGCGCGTCGTCGAAAGCTCGAACCGGATGGCGCTGCGCTTCGCGGGCACGCTGGTCGACGGGATCAGCGAGGGCTCGATCCGCCCGATCGATCCGATGATCGCGAGCCAGGTGGTGATGGCGACGCTGAATGCCGCCTACGACCTGCGCCGCTGGGCCTCGGCGATGCCACGCGACTGTGCGGTCCGGCTCTACGCCTCGACGCTCGCGACCGGGCTGTTCGACGACGCCTAGCGGCCGATCGATAGCAAGCGGGCCATGTCGGCGCGTCCGTCTTCAGCCGTCGTCCGGGCGGAAGCCGGGACGACGGAGACGTCTGAATGACGGTCCGTCTCGGCAGCTATCGCTTCGACGCGCCAGCATACCGTATGTTCGTTTTCCTGGGCGCGCCCCTTGCGGCGGACGCGGCAAGATCGCTACAAGTCGGCGCAAACGCAGAGAGGATGCCGTGCACGCGATCTCACCCGCCGATCTGCCGCAGCAGATCGGGCAAACCTATCGTTCGGAATGGCTGCTCGTCGACCAGTCGATGATCGATCGTTTCGCGGTCGCGACCGGCGATCACCAGTTCATCCACATCGACCCGGCCCGCGCCGCCGCGACCCCCTTCGGCGGCACGATCGCGCACGGCTTCCTGCTGATCTCGCTGCTGACCCAGCTGTACGAGACCAGCCAGAGACCGCCGATCGCGGGGATGACGATGGGCATCAACTACGGCTTCGACCGCGTCCGCTTCGTCCACCCGGTGCGTGCCGGCAGCCGGATCCGCGGCCTGTTCACGCTCGCCGCGGTCGAGGAGAAGCGGCCGGGCCAGTATCAGCAGCAGACCGACGTCTCCGTCGAGATCGCGGGCGTCGACAAGCCCGCGCTCACCGCCGTCTGGATCAGCCAGTTCCTCCTCTGATCATCCCCGAAGGATAGCCCATGCGCGACGCCGTCATCGTCTCCACCGCCCGCACCCCGATCGGCCGCGCCTATCGCGGGGCGTTCAACGCGACGCCCTCGCCGACGCTCGCCGCGCACGCGATCCGCGCCGCGGTCGAACGCGCCGGGATCGATCCCGCCGAGGTCGACGACTGCGTGATCGGCGCGGCGATGCTGCAGGGCGTGCAGCACACGATCGGGCGTACCGCGGCCTTGCGCGCGGGCCTGCCGGTCACCGTGCCGGGGATGTCGATCGACCGCCAATGCGCCTCGGGGCTGATGGCGATCGCGACCGCGGCCAAGCAGGTGATCGTCGACCGGATGGACGTGGTGGTCGCAGGCGGCGTCGAGTCGATCTCAATGGTGCAGACCCCCGAGATGCGCGTCGGTCGCGACCCCGAGCTGCTCGCGATGGTGCCCGACATCCATATGCCGATGCTGCAGACCGCCGAGGTCGTCGCCCGCCGCTATGGCATCGGCCGCGACCGGCAGGACGCCTATGGCCTGCGCTCGCAGCAGCGGACCGCCGCGGCGCAGGCGGCGGGTGCGTTCGACGCCGAGATCGTGCCGGTCACCGCGACGATGGCGGTTACCGACAAGGCGACCAAGGCGATCTCGCACCAGACGGTCACGCTCGCCAAGGACGAGGGCAACCGGCCCGACACCAGCGCCGAGGGGCTCGCCGCCCTCAAGACGGTGGTCGAGGGCGGGGTGATCACCGCGGGCAACGCCAGCCAGTTGTCCGACGGCGCCTCCGCCTGCGTGGTGATGGACGCCGCGCTGGCCGCCAAACGCGGGCTGACGCCGCTGGGCCGCTATGTCGGCATGGCGGTGGCGGGCACCGAACCCGACGAGATGGGGATCGGCCCGGTGTTCGCGGTGCCCAAGCTGCTCCAGCGCTTCGGGCTGGCGATGGACGATATCGGGCTGTGGGAGCTCAACGAGGCCTTCGCGGTGCAGGTGCTCTATTGCCAGGACCGGCTCGGCATCCCCGACGACCGGCTCAACGTCGGCGGCGGCGCGATATCGATCGGGCATCCCTACGGCATGTCGGGCGCGCGGATGGTCGGCCATGCGCTGCTCGCCGGCAAGGCGCGCGGCGTGAAGCATGTGGTGGTCACGATGTGCATCGGCGGCGGCATGGGGGCGGCGGGCTTGTTCGAGGTGCTGTGATGCGCTCAGCCGGGGCGGTGGCGGATCAGCCCTTCCTGCGCGACGCTCGCCACCAGCCGGCCGTCGCGCGAAAAGATCTGGCCGCGGTTGAAGCCGCGGGCATGGCCCGACCACGGGCTGTCGGTGGTGAACAGCAGCCAGTCGTCGAAGCGGAACGGCTCGTGCAGCCAGACCGCATGATCGAGGCTGGCATTCTGCATCTTGTCCTTCACGACGCTGACCCCGTGCGGCAGCATCGAGGTGCCGAGCATGATCATGTCCGACGCATAGGCGAGCACCGCGCGGTGCAGATCGGGATCGTCGCCGAGCGGTGCCACGACGCGGAACCAGCCGGCGGAATAGGGCGGTCGCTTCTCGGGATGCAGCAGCGAGCGCGGGTCGACCGAGCGGATCTCGATCGGGCGCGGCTGGAGCAGGAAATGGATCAGTTCGTCGGGGATGCCGGCGCGGTCACGCTCGAGCAGATCGCGATCCGGGGTCAGCGACTCGGGCGCGGGCACGTCGGGCATCGCGACCTGGTGGGCGAGCCCCTCTTCGGGGCGCTGGAAGGAGGCGGCCATGTTGAGGATCGGCTCGCCGCGCTGCATCGCGATGACGCGGCGGGTGGCGAAGCTGCGGCCCTCGAAGTCGCGCACCACGCGGTAGACGATCGGCAGCGTCTCGTCGCCGGGGCGCATGAAATAGGCGTGGAGCGAGTGCGCGGTCCGGCCCTCGCCGACCGAGCGCATCGCCGCGACCAGCGCCTGCGCGATCACCTGGCCGCCGAACACGCGGCCGCGTCCGCCGGGTTTACGGGGCCCGCGATACAGGTCGGTGTCGATCGCCTCGATGTCGAGCAGCGCGCGCAGCTGCGCGACCAGCGTCTCGGGCGTCGGCGCCGCTTCGGAGTCCATGGCTGTCCCTTCGTCGATTGCCGGCTGGTGACTGTGCGAAGAGGACGCGGAAAGCAATCGCGACACGGGAGATGATGCCATGAAGGCTTTGGTTTCGACGGCACCGGGCGGGCCGGACACGCTGCAGCTGCTCGAGCTGCCGATCGGCGAGCCGGGCCGGGGTGAGTTGCGCGTCCGCGTCGACGCGTGCGGGATCAACTATCCCGACGTGCTGATCATCGAGGATCTGTATCAGTTCAAGCCGCCGCGCCCGTTCGCGCCGGGCAGCGAGATCGCCGGCACCGTCGAGGCGGTGGGCGAGGGTGTCGAGGGCTGGACGATGGGCGACCGGATGATGGCGGTGATCGGTCACGGCGGGCTGGCCGAGCAGGCGATCGTGCCCGCGGTCCGCGCGGTCAGGCTGCCCGAGGGGCGCGATCCCGCCGAGGGGGCCGCGCTGCTGATGACCTATGCGACCAGCTATCACGCGCTGGTCGACCGCGGGCAGCTCAAACCCGGCGAGACGCTATTGGTGCTGGGGGCGGCGGGCGGCGTCGGCCTGGCCGCGATCGAGATCGGCAAGGCGTTGGGCGCGACCGTCGTCGCCGCGGTGTCGGACGAGGCCAAGGCCGCCGCGGCGACGGCGGCGGGGGCGGATCGCACGCTGATCTACGGCCGCGCCCCGTTCGACAAGGCGGCGTCGAAGGCGCTGGCCGAGACGTTCAAGGCGGCGGTCGGCCGCGATGGCGCGCACGTCGTCTACGATCCGGTCGGCGGCGACTATGCCGAGCCCGCGCTGCGCTCGATCGCCTGGGAGGGACGCTATCTGGTCGTCGGCTTCCCCGCCGGCATCCCCAGGCTGCCGCTCAACCTGACGTTGCTCAAGGCCTGCGACGTGCGCGGCGTGTTCTGGGGCGGCTTCGCGATGCGCGAACCGGCGCGCGAGGCGGCCAATGTCGCGCAGCTGCTCGCCTGGTGGGCGGAAGGCCGGATCAGCCCGCGGATCGACCGCCGCTTCGCGCTCGCGCAGGGCGGCGAGGCGATCGCCTGGCTGGCCGGGCGGCGCGCGATCGGCAAGGTGATCGTGGTGCCGCGGGAAGGTTGAGCCTATACCGCGTCACGGCGCGCGAAGCGCGGCGATCCCGTCCCGGCGTCGGTGCCGGATCGCCGCGGCGCGTGCCGCGCCTGCCACGACGAGCAGGCTCAGTTGTGGCGCAACCGCATCGGGGTGCGCGTCACTTCGCCGGTGAGCAGCTTGGAGCCGTAGGCCTTGGCGACGACGGCGGCGTCGTGCGCGTTCTTGAACACCACGCGGGTGCCGCCCGAGTGCAGCGACTCGATGACGCTGATGGTCGCCTTGTGCTTGGTGCAGGTGGCGAGGACATGATCCTGCGTGGCGTTGACGTTGATGGCGCGCGACATGGATGTCGTCCTTCTGAGAAGAGAACCGGCACGCAGGCGCGCCGGGCAGTCTGGATTGCGGCAGCCTAGGCGCGCAGCGGCGTCACGATCGGCAGGTCGAGATCGGGGTGCTCGTCGGCATCCGCGGTCAGCTCGGCGGCGGTCAGATCGTCGCTCTCGGCAAGCCGGGTGGCGCGCACCGTGTCGGTGCGTTCGATCCGCTCGGCGAGCACGCGCCAAGCGTCGGCCGCGCGCTGGCAGCGCTCGCGGACATTGTCGAGCAGCGCCGCGTCGGCTTCGCCCTGCTGTTGTGCCGCCTGTTCGCGATAGAAGATCAACATCGACATATGCGGCTCCCGAGCGGCTGGAGTGCGGCGGGCGCCAGATTGGCGCCCGCCGTCGTCCGGATCAGGCCGACTGGAGATTGACCGCCGAGGTCTTGCCGCGGCGATCGGTCTCGAGCTCGTAGGAAACGCGCTGGTCCTTATCGAGCGTGCGCATGCCGGCGCGCTCGACCGCACTGATGTGCACGAACGCGTCGTCGCCGCCGGTCTCGGGTGCGATGAAGCCATAGCCCTTGTCGGCATTGAAGAATTTGACGGTGCCGGTGATCATATCGGATATCCTTTGTCCGTGTGACGGGCATGTCGCCACCGTGGCGACATCCCGGCGTCGAAGAAGCAAGAAAGGGACAAAGGGAGCCAAGGCGGCCCGTTATCCGTCGCAAGCGACGTCAGCGGGATCACCAATAGGGCAAATTGCTCTGCAAAGATAGGCGGGTGCTCGCAGACGCGGTTCGCGCGCGCCGGTCGGTGCGGGATCGCGGTGGCCGCGCCCGGATCTGCCGCCGCCTATATCGCGATCGGCGCGTCGTCCAGCGACCAGCGGAACACCGACCGCACGCCGTCGGGATGGAGCCCGTTCCACAGCCACTGCGCGTGCGCCGCCATCCGGTCGGCATAGGCGAGCAGCTCGTCGCGTACGCCGCGATCGTCCGTCTGAGCGGCGACGCGCAGCATCTGCAGCGACTGCCGGCCGACCTGCGCGGCATAGTCATAGCGGGCCGCCATCGCCTCGTCGCTCATCCCATCGTCTCCATTCCGACCTCCTAACGCACCAGCGGCGTCGCGGTCCTGGTTAACGGACGAGACGAATCCCTTTCGGGACGAATCACGGCAGACGGTGGTCTTTTGCCGCGACTCCGGCTAGGGAGCACGGGCTTGACGTCGCATGCGACGGATATCGGGCCGTGATCGGTTCCTTTTGTCCTTACTTCAGTCTTGCTCATATCGGGGTGCGTCTTCACCGGCGCATGCCCGACGCCTACGAATAAGGATATCGATATGATCACCGGCACCGTCAAATTCTTCAATGCCGACAAGGGCTATGGCTTCATTGCGCCTGAGGGTGGCGGCGACGACGCGTTCGTGCACATCAGCGCCGTCGAGCGCGCCGGCATGCGCACGCTCGACAAGGACCAGCGCGTTTCCTACGAAATGGAAACCGATCGCCGCGGCAAGACCTCGGCCGTCAACCTTCAGTCGGCCTGATGCGTGACGCCGATGCGGCCGGTCTTCGGACCGGTCGCATCGGCACCATGCACCGGCCTGTCTTTCAAATCGGAGAGCATTTCACTTTATGAGTTTCTTCAAGGATCCGAGCTTCCAGGAGCGCACCGAACTCGCCAAGCAGGCGCGGATGAAGGCGCTCGAAAAGCTCAAGGCCAAGCCGCCCGTCGACGAAGCCGTACTGGCCGAGCGCCGCGCCGCCTTCGAGGCGCGCCAGGCCGCCGAAGCCGAGGCCCGCGAGGCCAAGAAGGCCGCCAAGCTCCAGGAAATCGCCGACAAGAAGGCGAAGGCGCTCGAGGAAGAGGCCAAGAAGGTCAAGGCCGTCGAGCTGACCGAGGCCGAGAAGAAGGCGGCGCGCGACGCGCGCTACGCCGCGCGAAAGAACCGCAAGAAATGAGCCGTCGCCGCCGCGACCGCTCAGTCGGTCGCGTGCAGCGTGCGCTGGAACAGCGCGAGCATCCAGCCGATCGCCTGCAGCGCCAGCGCCGGATCGTAGCGCGGCCCCTCGTCGCGCAGGAAGGCATGCTGCGCCTCGACCTCATGCCATTCGTACCGCGCCCCGACCGCCTCGAGCCGGTCGCGGATCGCCTGCCGCCCTTCGAAGGGTACGTGCGGATCCTGCCGGCCGAACACGAACAGGGTTTCCGCGGTGAGTTCGCGCATCCGGGCGAGGCTGTCGTCGCTTTGTCCGGCGCCGAGCGTGCCCGAATGAATGTCGGTCGGATAGAAGCAGGCCGCAGCCGACACATCCGGCTCGAGCGCCGCGCGATAGGCGAGATGGCCGCCCAGGCAGACGCCGAAGGTCGCGAGCCGGCCGGTGCAGGCGGGATGGCGGCGCAGCGCGTCCAGGCCAGCGCGCGCGTCCGTATCGAAGCCGGCGAGCGGCTTGGTGATCTTGAGCGCGTTGCCGCGATCGGTACCCGGGGAATCGTAGCGCAGCACCGTGCCGGCGGGCTCATAGTCGTGATAGACTTCGGGCACCGCCACGACATAGCCATGTCCCGCGACGATCGCGGCAAGCCGTCGGATCGGATCGGTGACCTGGTAGATCTCGGAATAGAAGAGCACGCCCGGATAGCGGCTGGGCAGAGCGGGGCGGAACAGGTGCAGCCGCATCGGGCCGCTGCCGGTTACGTCGACGTCCTGGGTCTCGTTCTGGATGATCATCGGCGCGGTGTGCCGCGATTCGCACGCGCTGGCTAGAACGCCGCGCGCTTATTCTCCGCCATCGCGGACTTGGTCCGAAATCCATCCACGCGGCGGCCGATGGCCGGGCGCCGCGTGGATGGAGACCCGCTGACGCGGGGATGGATCAGGCGGCCTTGGTCGTCTCGGTCGCGGGGACGGTCGCGACGACCGCCTTGTCGGCGACGGCCTTGGCGAGTGCGCGGTTGCGGCGTTTGTTGGCGGTACGCAATTGGCCCATGTCGGTAATCCTGTTCAGTCTGGAGAGGGAGAATGGTCGTCGGCGTCTCGCCGCGCGACTATTTGGTGGCGATGTCGGTCGCTTGCGCCTGATAGGTGTCGCGCAGATAGGTGCGGGCCGAGGTCGCAGTCGGGAAACCGCCGTCGAGCATCGTCGAAGTGACCAGCGGATAGCCCTGCGAGTTGAAGCGCGTGGTGCGCACCGTCACGCGGAAATGGCCTTCGGCGTCCTTGGCCACCAGATAGGGCCGCACTGCGATTCTCGACATGGATTTCCTTGCAAGTCTGTAGGGTTGGATGGCCGGACGGCCCGCGCGCGGCCGTCGCGCGACGGCTCAGCCCCGATCGGGGAGGGTGGGTACGATCATCGGGCGGCAATCCGGCGCTGGGTCGCGACGGGGACGTCGCTTTCACACGCGGTAGCCAGCGCTGCCAGGATGCGATTCGGCACCCGCGCACAGCGGAAGTCGATGCTCGGCGTGTGCCGCAAAAGGGTGCAAACGTCAAGCGGAACGCGGGTTCCCGCTAGGGCTTGATGATCGCGAGAGCGACGATCGCGACCGCGAGCAGCAGGATCGCCGGCACCGGCCAGACCGGTGCCCGGGTCACGCCGCCGACCCGATCGAGCCGGCGCAGGCGGCCCGACTGCATGCCGTGCAGACCCGTCAGCAGCACCACCAGCGCGATCTTGGCGTGGAGCCACCCGGCGGCGAACCAGCCGCCTTCCGCGGCAAGCGTCAGCCCCACGACCCAGACGACCAGCATCGCCGGGGTGGTCAGGATCAGGTTCCAGCGGCGGACGCGGTGGCGCTCGGCCTGGCGCCGCGGCGTCTCCTCGCCGGCGGCCAGCGACGGGAGGATCAGGGCGGTCACCAGCACCCCGCTGACGAACAGCGGCACGGCAATGAGGTGGAGGGCAAGCAGCGCCCGATAGTCGATCATCGCCGCAGCCTAGGGCAAAGTCGGCTGGATCGATATCGTCGTCACGGCCGGCGCGTCGTTCCGATACCGCGTGGCACATCAGCGGACGGCGGAGGGTACGACTTTGGTCGTACCGTCGTCCGAGGCCGCCGCCTCTTCACGCTTTATTGACCATGATCGCCCAAGGCTTTGCGCAGGACATTGCGGGGGCAAAGCCGCACGAGGTCGCGTCATGTACGAGAATCCGCTTACCAAATTATCCGACGACCAGATCGAGCATGCGATCGACGAGGCGCTTGCGCGCAACGACAGTCCCTTCCTCGGCGAACTGGTTGGCGAGATCGCCCGCCGCGGACAGCCGGTCGAGCTCTAGCCGAGGCGCGGTGGTGCGGGCGGCGGGACTCGAACCCGCACTCCATGGGAAGGCGATTTTAAGTCGCCAGCGTCTACCGGTTCCGCCACGCCCGCGCGGAGCTTCCGTAAACCCGCACGGCTGCCTGGGGTCAACCCCTGCGCACCCCGCTCAAACGTTGAGGCGCTCGCGCATTTCCTTGCCCGGCTTGAAATAGGGCACGCGCTTGGCGGAGACGTCGACGGGTTCGCCGGTGCGCGGATTGCGTCCGGTGCGGGCATCACGCGCGCGAGTCGAGAAGGCGCCGAAGCCCCGGAGTTCGACGCGACCACCGGCCGCCAATTGCGCACTGATCGCCTCGAAGATCGTCGTCACCAGTCGTTCGACGTCCTTCGGCGGCAGGTCGGGGTTGGCATCGGCAACCCGCTGCACCAGTTCAGAACGGATCATCGCCTAGTCACCTGCCGTGCGTCGTCGCTAACTCAGATTACCCAATTCCATAAAACTGGATCAATGTCACGCCCCACCGTGGTCGTAGGCGAAGCGGTGCTTATACGAAAAAAGCCCCTCTCCGCCGAGGCGGAGAAGGGCCCGTTTTCAACCGATTGGCGGCGGGCGATCAGGCCCGCCGCCGGCCGGAGCTTACTGGTCGTTCTGACGGGCCTTGAGCGCCTCGCCGAGAATGTCGCCGAGCGACGCGCCCGAGTCGGACGACCCATATTGCGCGACGGCCTGCTTTTCCTCGGAAAGCTGGAGCGCCTTGATCGAGAAGGTCGGCTTCTTGGACCGGTCGAAACCGGTGACCATCGCGTCGAACTTCTGGCCGACCTGGAAGCGCTCGGCGCGCTGCTCGTCGCGGTCGCGGCCGAGATCGCCGCGGCGGATGAAGCCGGTCGCGCCATCGTCGCCGACCTGCACGTCGAGTCCGGCATCGCCGACCGAGAGCACGGTGACCGTGACGGTCTGGCCCTTGTTGACGCCACTGCCGCTTCCGCCGGTCGAACCACCGGCGCCCGCGCCTTCGCCGGCGGGTGCCGACGACACGCCGCCACGCTCGAGCTGCTTGATGCCGAGCGAGATGCGCTCCTTCTCGGCGTCGATGTCGAGCACGACCGCCTGAACGGTCTCACCCTTGTGATGCAGTGCGAGCGCTTCCTCGCCGGTCATGCCCCACGAGATGTCGGACATGTGGACCATGCCGTCGACATCGCCGTCCAGGCCGATGAACAGGCCGAATTCGGTCGAGTTCTTGACCTCGCCCTCGACCTGGCTGCCGACCGGATGCTTGTCGGCGAAGGCCTCCCACGGATTCTGCTGCGCCTGCTTGAGGCCCAGCGAGATACGACGCTTCTCTTCGTCGACCTCGAGGATGACCACGTCGACTTCCTGCGAGGTCGAGACGATCTTGCCGGGGTGCACGTTCTTCTTGGTCCAGCTCATCTCGGAGACGTGGACGAGACCTTCGATGCCGGGCTCGAGCTCGACGAAGGCACCATATTCGGTGATGTTGGTGACGCGGCCGGTGAACTTGCCCTCGATCGGGTATTTGGCCGACGCGCCTTCCCACGGATCGCTTTCGAGCTGCTTCATGCCGAGGCTGATGCGCTGCGTCTCGCGGTTGATGCGGATGATCTGCACCTTGACGGTGTCACCGATGTTGATGACCTCGCTCGGGTGGTTGACGCGCTTGTAGCTCATGTCGGTGACATGGAGCAGGCCGTCGATCCCGCCGAGATCGACGAACGCGCCGTAATCGGTGATGTTCTTGACGACACCCTCGATCACCTGGCCCTCGGCGAGGCTCTGGATCAGGCCGGTGCGCTGCTCGGCGCGGGTCTCTTCGAGGATGGCGCGGCGCGACACGACGATGTTGCCACGGCGGCGATCCATCTTGAGGATCTGGAAGGGCTGCGGAATGTCCATCAGCGGGGTGACGTCGCGGACCGGGCGGATGTCGACCTGCGAACCGGGCAGGAAGGCCACGGCGCCGTTGAGGTCGACGGTGAAGCCGCCCTTGACGCGGCCGAAGATGACGCCCTCGACGCGCGCGGTCTGGGCGAATTCGCCCTCGAGCTTATCCCAGGCGGCTTCGCGGCGCGCGCGGTCGCGCGACAGCATCGCTTCGCCATGAACGTTCTCGACGCGGTCGACATAGACCTCGACTTCGTCGCCGACATTGAGCTCGGGCTTGACGCCGGGCACGGTCGCGAATTCGCGAAGCGGCACGCGGCCTTCGGACTTGAGACCGACGTCGATGACGACGAGGTCGTTCTCGATCGCGGTGACGGTGCCCTTGACGACTCGGCCCTCGAAGCTGTCGGCGGTGCCGAGCGTCTGCTCGAGGAGGGCGGCGAAATCGTCGCGGGTGGGGTTGGCGGCAGTTGCCATAGGGAGGATCGTTCCTAGCAGTCGTTTCCGGCCATCCGGTTGATCCGGAGGTCTTTGGCCGAACTGCCGCGGGGGCCGGTTGCCCGTCGCGGCACCCGTTGGACAAGAGTCGCGGCGGCTGCTTTCCATGCGAAAAGGGCGCGTGAGAAGGATGCTTGTCGCACCCGCTCCGCGCCTGCCACCGCGGGCCGAGCCCGCTGGATGGCCAGCCTATACCGGAAGCCGCACAAACGAGCAAGCAGGGCGGCCGAGGGGGCGCCTCGGCGCCGCCGCTAGAGGAACCAATCGGGTACCGATTGGTTAATAGCCGACACATAACAGGAGAGAAATATGCGTAAATTCGTGATCATGGCGGCTGCCATTGCCTTGGCGCCCGTGGCCGTGATGGCGCAGGCCGGCGGCGGCGGCGGCGGCGGTGCAGCCGGCGGCGGCGCAGGCGCGTCGGGTGCAGCCGGTGGCTCGGGTTCGGCGGGCGCCTCGGGCGCCGGCATGTCGAGCAGCGGTGGATCGATGGGTGCGGGTTCGATGGGCTCGACCGGTTCGATGGGCTCGACCGGATCGATGGGCTCGACCGGTTCGGGCTCGATGAGCAGCGGCGGATCGATGGGCACCGGCTCGATGGGTTCGACCGGCAGCGGCTCGATGTCGTCGACCAGCTCGGGTGGCAGCACGACCGGCACCTCGTCGCGTTCGAGCCGTTCGTCGCGCGGCAAGCGCTCGTCGTCGTCGAGCTCGACGGGGTCGATGGGCTCGACCGGCACGACCGGATCGACCAGCACGTCGGGTGGCTCTTCGCCGCAATAAGCCGACTCACAGACGCTACGAAAGGGCCGGGGGTTTCCCCGGCCCTTTTTGTTCGCCCGTATTGCGTTCACTTGTTGTCATTCCGGGTCGAGCCCGGGATGAGGAACGCGCGTGTTACAACGCGACGAAATCGAGCAGGTCGGTGGTCAGCCGGTCGGCGGCGGTCGCGAACAGGCCGTGGGGCTCGCCCTCATATTCGATCAGCGTCGCATGCGGGATGCCCTTGGCCGCGGCACGGCCGGCAATGTCGATCGGCACGGTCTTGTCGGCGGTGCCATGGACGATCAGCGTCGGCACGGTGAAGGCGGCGAGGTCGCCACGGAAGTCGGTGGTGGCGAACGCATCGATACAGTCGATCGTCGCCTTCGGGCTCGCCATGATCGCGAGGATGAAATTCCAGTCGAGCAGACCCTGGCTGACCGGGTGCGACACGAGCCCGACGCCGTACAGCAGCTTGGCGAAACTCTGCAGGAAGCCGAAGCGATCCTTGCGGACCCCATCCTTCATGCCCTGGAAGACGCTGTAGTCGACGCCGTCGGGGTTGCTGTCGTCCTTAAGCAGATACGGCACGACCGAGGCGATCAGCGCGACCGAGCGGACGCGTTCGGAGCCGTAGCGCGACAGGTAGCGCGCGATCTCGCCGCCGCCCATCGAGAAGCCGATCAGCGTCGCGTCCTGCACTTCGCCGGCTTCGAGCACGTCGGCGAGGTCGTCGGCGAAGGTGTCATAGTCGTAGCCGGTGGCGGGATGGCTCGACTGGCCGAAGCCACGGCGATCATAGGTGATCACGCGGTAGCCGGCCTCGATCAGCGCCAGCGACTGATATTCCCACATGTCGCCGGTCAGCGGCCAGCCGTGGATAAGTACGATCGGACGGCCTTCGCCGCTGTCCTTGACGTGCAGGCTCTGGCCGTCGCGGGTGGTGCAATGGGGCATGGTTCGGGCTCCTTTTGAGTCGCCGACTGAACCGTCGGAAAGGGGGCGCGTTCCGCTACTCGGCGTCGCGCGACTGTTCCCCGGCGCACGCCGGGGCCCAGGCCGAAGCCTCTTGGGGGCCGCAGCGTTCGAGGCGATGCGTCGGGCCTGGGCCCCGGCCTTCGCCGGGGAACCGCTAGGTGACCCTGGCCTTCGTCAGGAAGGCGGGGTCGTCCCAGGCGCGCGTCGCGATCACGTCGCAGATCACCTCGACCGCGTACCAGACGTCGGCGAAGCGGGTGTAGAGCGGCGCAAAGCCCATCCGCAGCATGTCCGGCGCGCGAAAATCGCCGACGACGCCGCGCGCGATCAGCGCCTGGCAGATCGGATAGGCTTGGTCGTGCGCGTGCGAGACGTGCGCACCGCGCGCCGCATCGACGCGCGGCGAGGCGAGGGTGAAGCCCGCGTCGCCGCAGCGCGCGTCCATCAGCCGGATATAATAAGCCCCCAATGCCGAGGCCTTGGCGAACAGCGCGGCGGGATCGACGCCATCGACGGTTGCGAGACCCTGCTCGAGTGCCGCCATGCCCAGCACAGACGGCGTCCCGCACAGGAAGCGCGCGATGCCGGGCGCGGGGGCATAGGCGTCGTCGAAGGCGAAGGGGGCGTCATGCCCCATCCAGCCCGACAGCGGCGACCGGAGCTTTTCCTGCAACCGCTCGGCGACGAACAGGAAGGCGGGCGCACCCGGGCCGCCGTTCAGATATTTATAGCCGCAGCCGACCGCGAGATCGGCGTCGCAGCCGTTCAGGTCGACCGCGACCGCGCCGGTGCTGTGGCTGAGATCCCAGAGGATCAGCGCGCCCTTCTCGTGCGCGGCGGCGGTGATCGCGGCCATGTCGAGCTTGCGGCCCGACTTATAGTGGACGTGGGTAAGCAGGACGAGCGCGACATCCCCGTCGATTGCCGCGACGAGATCGTCGGCCGCCACGGTCTTCAGCCTGCGGTCGCCGAACATCCGCGCCGCACCCTCGGCGACATAGAGGTCGGTGGGGAAATTGCCGGGCTCGGACAGGATCGTCGCGCGACCCGGCCGTGCCGCGCAGGCCGCGCCGATCAGCTTGAACAAATTGGTCGAGGTCGTGTCGGCGACGATCACCTCATGCGGCTTCGCCCCGACCAGCGGCGCGATGCGTGCGCCGAGCCGCTGCGGCTGGCCGATCCAGTCGTGCCGGTTCCAGCTCGCGATCAGGTCCTCGCCCCATTGCCGCTGCACCACCTCGGCGAGCGCCGACGCAGTGTCGCGCGGCAGCGCGCCCAGCGAATTGCCGTCGAGATAGATGCCGTCGGGCAGGACGAAGCGGTCGCGCAGCGGCGCCAGCGGATCGGCGGCATCGCGGCGGCGTGCGTCGTCGAGGGTCAGGTCGGTCATGGGCTGAACACCAGCACGAGGAAGACGAAGAATAGCGACAGATGCACCGCGCCCTCGAGCATCGTCGTGCGCGTGCCCGAGAAGGTCAGCGCATTGAGCACCAGCGTCACCGCGAGCAGCACCATGTTCGCCGCGGACACGCCGAGCACCACCGGCTGCCCGGTCAGCAGCCCGATCGCCAGCACCGCCGGCACGGTCAGCCCCAGCGTCGAGGTCGCGGCGCCGAGACAGAGGTTGATCGCGCGCGTCAGCTGGTTGGCGGCGACCGCGCGCAAGGCGGAGATGCCCTCGGGGGTGAACACGATCATCGCGATCACCACGCCGCCCAGCGCACTCGGCGCGCCCAGCACCTCGATGCCGTGATCGAGCAGCTTGGCGAGGCTTTTGGCGAGTATCACGATCGGCAGGATGCTGGCGAGTAGCAGCGCGAAGCGCAGCGCGGTCGACGCGCCGCCTTCGCCGTGTGGCGCAACGGGGGCGTCGGCATGCTCGTCGGGGGCGGTGAAGAAGCCGCGGTGGCGCCCGGTCTGCAGCCACAGGAACAGCCCGTAGAGCGCGATGGTGAAGACCGAGAAGCAGCCCGCCTGCAACAGCGACAGCGTGCCCCTGGCGGTCGAGGTGGTGAAATTGGGCAGCACCAGCGCGATCACCGCGAGCGGGATGATCACCGCGAGATAGGCGCTTGCACCCTGAAGATTGTAGCTCTGCTGCTGATAGCGCAGCCCGCCGGTGAGAAGCCCCAGCCCGACGACGCCGTTGAGCACGATCATCAGCACCGAGAACATCGTGTCGCGGCCGAGCGTCGGCTCGCTCTTCGCGCCGAGCATGACCGCGGCGATCAGCGCGACCTCGATCACCACGATCGACAGCGTCAGGATCAGCGTGCCGAACGGTTCGCCGAGCCGCTCGGCAAGCTCCTCGGCCTCATGGACGACGCCGAAGGCCGACCACAGGATCACGCCGAGCAGCCAGGCGAACAGCGCGATCGAGACGACCGGCGCCGCCGCCGCCATCATCGCCGGCCCCGCGAGCAGGAAGGCCGCGACGGTGAGCCAGCCGAGGATCAGACGAGGGGACAGCAGGTGCATCGCCTATCTATAGGGGACCGGCGCGGTTTGTCGCGCCGGGCGTGCCCGGGCTCAGGGATGGCCGGGGACGAAGGCGAAGCCGCTGCCCTTGGCGACGATCTTGCCGGTGCCGGGATAAGGGAAGTGCGGCGCGAACAGCCATTCGTGCGATGCGGCGAGCTTGGCGAGCTCGGCGCGGCGGGTCGCCTTGCCCTCGGCGGCGTCGGTGTCGTAGCCGACCGTCCAGTCGGGCTCGGCGAGCGAGACGATCGCGCTGTGCGCGGTGTCGCCGATGTCGATCAGCCGCTGGCCCTGCGAGACGATCTCATAGCCGGAATGACCGGGCGTATGGCCGGCGAGCGCCACCGAGCGGATGCCGGGCACGACCTCGGCGCCGGGCGCGAAAGTCTGCACCTTGGCCGCGATCGCCGCGACCGTCGCGGCCGACGCCGGATGCGATTTGAGGAACGCCCATTCGGCCGCGGCCATGCGGATCGTCGCCTTGGGAAAGGCGAGGGCGCCGTCGGCGGTGAGCAGGCCGCCGATATGGTCGCCGTGCGAGTGCGTGATCAGGATGTCGGTCACCGCATCGGGCGCGACGTGCGCGGCCGCGAGGCTGGCCTGGAGCATCCCGCCGACCTTGGGGCCGAGCCCGGTGTCGATCAGCACGGTTCGGCCGGGCATCTCGACGAGCAGCGCGTCGACGCCGAGCGTCAGGCTGTCGGTCGGTGCGCCCGCCTTGGCGAGCACGGCGGCGACCTGCGCGGGATCGAGCCCCTTGCCGAACACGCTGCCGTCATTGGGAACGACATTGAGCATGTCGCGCAGCGGCACCAGCGTCGCGGCACCGAGCTTGAACGGCGTTGCGGCGGGCGCTGCCGGCGCGGGCTTGGCGAGGAGCGCAGCCGGCGCCGAGGCCAGGATCAGCGCGGTTGCCACGCCTGTCATCGTCATGCCGCGCATTGTACCGTTCCTCATCCATTGGTCTTCGCCGACGCTATCCGTTTCGGGCTATGCCGCCAAGCCGCTGCGCGATAGGCGGCGGTCGCGACGACAAAGGGGGAAGACCGTGGGTGCACAAGGGTTTGGTGGGTTCAGGCGGCTAGTCCTCACAGCCGTTGCCGGCGCGCTCGCGATCGGCGCGGCGCCGACGGCGCATGCCGGCACGGTCGCGCTTACCTTCGACGACCTGCCGATCTTCGGGAAATTCCGCCCGATCGCCGAAGCCGATGCGCTCACCGACACGCTCGTCGGCGGGATTGAGCGGCATCACTGGCCGGCGATCGGCTTCGTCAACGAGATCCAGCTCGAGGCCGCCGACAAGCCGCGGCGGATCGCGCTGCTGACGCGCTGGCTCGACGCCGGGCTCGATCTTGGCAACCACAGCTATTCGCACCCATCGCTGACCAACACGCCGGTCGAAACCTATATCGCCGACGTCGCGCGCGGCGACGTCGTGACCCGCCCGCTGATGGCTACGCGCGGCAAGACCGAGCATTGGTATCGCTATCCCTTCCTCGAGACTGGGCCGACGCTGGCGGCGCGACAGCGGTTCGAGGGCTGGCTCGCGGCGCATGGCTATCGCGTGGCACCGGTGACGATGGAAAATTCGGACTGGCAGTTCGCCGAACCCTATGATGACGCGCTGCGTCGCGGCGACGCCGCGCAGGCGGCGCACATCCGCGCCGCCTATCTGGATTTCACCGCCCGTGTCGTGCCTTGGTACCGTCAGGCGGGCGCCGCGGTGTTCGGGCGCGAGCCGGCGTTCGTCTTCCTGCTCCACGCCAGCCAGCTCAACGCCGACAGCATCGATGCGCTCGCCGACATATTGAAGGCGCAGGATCTGACGCCGGTGACGCTCGACCAGGCGATGGCCGATCCGGCCTATCGCACCGCCGATACCTATGTCGGCCCCGACGGCGAGGAATGGCTCGAGCGCTTCGCAACGACGCTGCACAAAAGCCTCCCCTGGTCGACGATGCCGCAAATGCCCGCCGACATCGTCGCTGCCGACGCCGCGCTCGAGGGCGCGCAACCTGCGCCGACACAGACACCGGCCGCGCCCGCACACTGAAGGTCTGGCGCGGCCGCGGACCCGCGCGACGGGTTGATGCGTATTGAGCGATGGCCCGATCGTGCGGCGCCTGAACGAACGCCGAGTCGATGGCTCAGCCGCCGTTCAGTCTGGCATCGTCATGATCGGGCTACAGCTTCTCGGAAACGGATGTGTCTCATGACCCAAAGACTGATGACCCGCAGCATCCTTCTCGCCACCGGGCTCGCGATGGCGGGGACGCCGTTGTTCGCCTCGAGCGCCGTCGCGCAGGGACAGCCCTATCCGCAGGATCAGGGCTATGACCAGAACCAGGGCTATCCGCCCCAGCAGGGTGGCTATCCCCAGCAGGGTTATGACCAGCAGGGCTATCCCCCGCAGCAGGGCTACGGCCAGCAGGGCTATCCGCAACAGGGCTATGGCCAGCCGCCGCAGGGCTATAATCAGGCGCCGCCTCCGGGCTACGGCCAGCAAGGCCAGTATAATGGCGCGCCGCCCCCGGGCTATGATGGTGGCCCCAATGGCGGTCCGCCGCCCGGCTATGATCCCGCCTACGACAATTCGCCGCCCCCCGGCTATGACGGCAAGGCGCCGCCGCCGCCGCCGCCCGGCTACCAGCCCGGTGCGGTCTCCCCGCAGCAGCAGCAGGCCGATCAGCAATATGCGAGCTATGCGCAGCAGTGGGCGCAGGTCAATTGCGTCAAGGCGCATGGCAATACCGGCGAAGGCGCGGTGATCGGCGGCATCGCCGGCGCGCTGTTCGGCTCGGCGGTCGCCGGGCGCCACAGCCATGGCGAGGGCGCCATCCTCGGCGGTCTCGGCGGCGCCGGCGTCGGCGCGGCGGTCGGCAGTGCATCGGGCAGTGGCGACACCAGCCCCGGCTGCCCGCCGGGCTATGTCACGCGCGGCGGCGCACCGGCGTTCGCCTACGGCGGCTATGGCGGGGCGCCCTATTTCTATGCCGCACCGACCTGGTATCGCCCGTGGGTGTTTTACGGCGGCGCGTGGGTCTATCGCCCCTATCCGTACCATGTCTGGTATTACGGCCATTACCGTGGGGGCTGGCGCGGCCGGCCGGGCGGCGGCTATCGCCGCCACTATTGAGCCGTAGCATCGAGGAGAACAGCGTGGGCCACGAACAGATCGCCATCACCACCCGGGACGGCGAATGCCAAGCCCACCTGTTCACCCCTGAGGGCAAAGGCGAAGGGCCGTGGCCCGCCGCGATCTTCTACATGGACGCGTTCGCGATCCGGCCGACGCTGTTCGAGATGGCGGCGCGCCTGGCCGACAATGGCTATGTCGTGCTGCTGCCCGACCTGTTCTACCGTCACGGCCATTACGACACGCTGGTGCCCAGGGAGGTGTTCGCGCAGAACACATTCGGCACCGTGATCGCGCCGCTGATGGCGTCGACCGATACGCTCAAGGCGGTAGCCGACACCGCAGCGTTCGTCGCCTATCTCGACAGCCGCGACGACGTCGCCGGGCCGATCGGCACGATCGGCCTGTGCATGGGCGGCGGTCTCGCGATCGCCGCGGCGGGCGCCTTCCCCGACCGCATCGCGGCGGCGGCGAGCTTCCACGGCGGCAATCTCTACACCGACCAGCCGACCAGCGCGCATCTGTTCCTGCCCAAGGTCGAGGGCGAGCTCTATGTCGCGGCCGCCGACCAGGATCATAGCTATCCGCCCGAGATGGCGGAGAAATTCGAAGCGGCGCTGCGCGACTCCGGCGTCGTCTACCGCCACGAGACCTATGCCGGCGCGGCGCACGGCTGGATGAAGCCCGACCTTCCGGTCTACGATGAGGCGGCGGCCGAGCGCGGCTGGGCGGAGATGCTGGCGCTGTTCGACCGCAAGCTCAAGGCGTAGTGCGACCGAAAGCCCTCTCCCGCAGGGAGAGGGTTGGGTGAGGGGTTCCAGCCTCAAAGTTGGGACGCGACGCTGACGCGTCGCTTCCCCTCACCCCGACCCTCTCCCCGCCGGGGAGAGGGAGTTCTTGCGGGATGCGCCACCCCGCCTCGGGCTACGCCCCGCAGCGCTCCAGTACGGCGCGCAACTCCTTGATCGGCGGAAACACCTCATGGTTGCGGTCGCCGCCCTGCGCATCGTGCGCGGCCTGCTCCATCTCGACGATCTCCTTGTCCTCCTTGAAGATCGACTCGGTGAACATGGTGATGAACGGCCACGCCGCATCGATCAGCAGCGGCACGCCCGGCCGCTTGACCGAAAGATAGCCAAAGGTGCGGTTGGTCTTCTGCTCGGCATCGAGCGGCGTGTAGCCCAGCCACACCGACAGCACCGGATCGCCGTCGTCCATCGCGAAGGTCAGCGTCTGGTAGGGATAGTCGGTGCGGATCACCATCCGGTCCTTGCGCGTCGATTCATCGGTCGCGCGCATCAGGCCCAGGATCGCGCCTTCGCCGATCGTCGCCGAGCCCGAGACGCGGTCGAACGTATATTGCACCTCGGCCCAGTCGGGCCCGCTGTCGCGGCCCAGACACGTGGCCTTGATCATCCCCATCTGGCGGCGGTGGAGGAACTGGTGGTTCATGTCGAACAGGTTCTCGTGCATGAACGTATAGTGCGCGGCGACCTCGCGGTTGAGCTCGCGCGTCTTGTAGTCGCGCCGCCCGCGCGCGCCGAGCGACGCCGGGCGGCGGGCCTCGGCGCGATCGGCATTGCCCGGAAAGATGAAGATCAGTCCGTCGACCTCATGCGTCGGATAGGCCTTGACCCCGTTGGGCAGCCGCTCGCGCCCGAGATAGGGCACGTCGACGCACTTGCCCGCTTCGTCATAGGCCCAGCCATGATAGCCGCAGCGCACCGTGCAGCCCTTGACGACGCCGTGGCTCAAGGGGACCTGGCGGTGCGCGCAGCGATCCTCGAGCGCGAAGACGTTGCCCTCCTTAGCGCGGACCACGACGATCGGCTCGCCGGCAAACTTGCGCGCGAGCATCTTGCCCGCCTTGAGCTCGCGGCTCCACGCAATCGGATACCAATGGTCGGGATGCGCATCGACGCGGCGGAGGTCGCGCGCGAGGGGCGGACGGTCTTCGCGCAATTCGGCTGATACGAGCATGGATCGTCCCCTGGAGTAGCGCGAAGCCTCGACAATCGCGCACGATCCGTCAATGCACGACGAAGGTCGTCGTGCCATGCAGGCTGCAATACGACATAGGGGTGGCTGGAACTGTCTGCGGGCGGAACAGGCTGGACGCGAAAGGGTTGTGACCGCATCGTGACGGCCATGGAGTATAGCGGGGCGGGGGCCGGGATCGTCGGCTGCCCCGATTGCGGTACGCGGCAGCGCCTGCCTGCAGCTGTCCGATCCACCGTCGTCCGCTGCATCACCTGCGACGGCACGCTCGAACGCACGCAGGGTCGCAGCCTCAGCGCGTCTCTGGCCTGCTCGCTGGCAATCGTGCTGCTGCTGGTCCCCGCCAACCTGTCGATGTTCCTGCGCACCGATGCGCTCGGTGTGTCGCGCAGCAGCCACCTCGGCTCGGCGGCAAGCGCGATGCTGACCGAGGGCTGGCCGTGGCTGGCGCTGGTCGTGTTCCTGTTCGTGGTGCTCTTCCCGATCGTCCGCTTCGGCCTGCTGACCGCGGTGCTGGGGCTGCTCGAGCTGGGCCGTGTCGAGCCGTGGATGGGTCGCGCCTTTCGCTGGTCGAACCGGCTCGAGACCTGGGCGATGCCGGAGGTGTTCCTGCTGGGCCTGGCGGTCGCCTATGCGCGGCTCACCGACTCGATTGCGGTGCGGGTCGGGCCGGGCGCGGTGACGTTCATCGCAGCCGGTGTGCTCGCGCTGGTGGTGCGTGCGACGCTCGACAAGGCGGCGGTATGGGCGCGGATCGCGCCCGACGCCGAGGTCGCCGATCCCGCCCACGCGATCGAGTGCCAGGATTGCGACCTGCTGCTCCCCGCGCATCATGAGGGCCGCGGCTGCCCGCGCTGCGCCGCCCCCGTCCGCCACCGCAAGCCGCAGAGCATCAGCCGCACGATCGCGCTGACCTCGGCCGCGCTGCTGCTCTATATCCCGGCCAATCTCTATCCGCTTGCGACGCTGCCGATCAACTACAAGCCGACCAAATATACGGTGCTCGAAGGCGTGATCGACCTGGCGCAGGCGGGATTGTGGGATCTGGCGATCCTGGTCTTCTGCGCCAGTTTTCTCATTCCCTTCCTCAAGCTGGTCGGGCTGACCTGGTGTGTCGTCTCGGTGCTGCGCCGGTCGGATCGCCATCTCGTCGCCAAGGCGCGCACCTACCGCGTCGTCGAGGAGATCGGCCGCTGGTCGATGGTGGACCCGTTCGTGATCGGTGCGTTCGTACCGGTGATGAATTATAACGCCCTGATCTACGGACGCGCCGAGGCGGCGTCCGTGCCTTTTACCGCCGTGGTCGTGCTGACCATCATCAGCGCAAAAACCTTCGATCCCCGCCTGATGTGGGATGCCGCCAGGAGACGGGTGTGAACGACGTACGACAGGAAGACGATCTGCCCGAGGCGCGCAGCATCCGCAGCCGCTGGCCGGGGCTGGTGTGGGCGGTGCCGCTCGCCGCGCTGATCATCGTTGGCTTCCTCGGTGTCCGGGCGCTGACCCGCAAGGGCGTCGATGTCGTCGTCACCTTCGGCTATGCCGAGGGCGTGACACCGGGCAACACCAAGGTGCTCGTGTCGGGCGTCGAGGCGGGCGAGGTGTCGAAGATCCGCGTCTCGCCCGACGCGCATCATGTCGAGGTGACGCTGAGGCTCGATCCGCGCGAGAAGGCGGCGCTCAATTCCAACACCACCTTCTGGCTGATCGGCGAGAACCCGACGATCACCGACATCCAGTCGATCCGCGCCGCGGTCGCCGGCGTGATCATCGCGATGGCCCCTGGCAAGGGCGGTACGCCGACGCGCAGCTTCATCGGTCTCGACCAGCCGCCGGTGATCCCGCCCGACGCCAAGGGGACGCCCTATTATCTGACCGCGCCCGCGGTCGGCTCGCTGCAGGCGGGCGCCGCGGTGAGCTATCACGGGCTGGCGATCGGCAAGATCGTGCAGACCGAGATGGTCGGTCTCGACCGGTTCCGCATGGAGATGTTCGTCAACGCGCCCTACGACCGCTACATCAAGCAGGGCGCGCAATTCTGGACGGGAAGCCCGCTCAAACTGTCGCTGAGCGGCGCCAGCCTGTCGGCGGGGCTGGCATCGCCCGCCAGCCTGCTGCAGGGATCGGTGCAGTTCGAGGTACCGCACCGCGCGCGCACCGCGCCGCAGGCCCCCGCGGGAACCAGCTTCACGCTCTATGACGACCAGTCGAGCGCCGAGCAGGGCCCGACCGGACCGGAGATCCCCTATCGCCTGATCCTGACCGGTGCGGCCGGCGACCTGTCGAGCACATCGACGGTCTCGATGCTGGGCTATACGATCGGCCGGATCCGCTCGGCCAAGCTGCTCTTCGCGCCCGGCGGCAGGCCCTATACCGAGGCGGTGCTCGCGATCTTCCCGCGCAAGCTCGATATCGACCTGCCGATCGACGCGCCGGCCGACATGTGGCGTCAGGCCGCCGACCGCGCGGTCACGCGGCTGCTGCAGCAGGGCTATCGCGCGCACATGGTCCAGTCGCCGCCGCTGGTCGGCGCGCACGTGATCCAGCTCGCGGCAGACCACGGCACTGGGCCCGCGAACCTCGGCCACGACGGCGGCCAATATCCGCTGATCCCGGTCGCTGAGGCCGGAGGGGGTGCGGATGACCTGATCGCCAGCGCCAACCAGATCATGGCGAAGATCAACCGCATCCCGCTCGAACAGATTGGCAACAATCTGAACAAGCTGAGCGGCAATCTGGCGCAGATCAGCGGGTCGGGACAGGTGCGCGACAGCATCGCGCATCTCGATGGGACGCTGAAGCAGCTCGACGGCATCCTTACGCAGGTCAAGCCGCAGATCGGGCCGCTGATGACCAAGCTCAGCCAGACCGCGGACGAGCTGCACGGCACCGCGGCGGCGGCGCGCACGGTGCTGTCGGGCGAGGGGGCGGCGCAGGATCGCAGCCTTCCCGACGCGATCCAGCAGCTCGACGAGATGTCGCGCTCGATCCGCTCGCTCACCGACTATCTCGGGCGCCATCCCGAGGCGCTGATCCGCGGCAAGGCGAAGGAGAAGAAATGATGAAAGCCTTGCCATCGGTCGGTGTGGCGGCGCTGCTCGCGCTGGCCGGCTGCACCAGCCCCAAGACGGTGCTGCTGACGCTCGACGCGGCGCCGCCGCCGTCGGATGCGGTACACGGCGGCTATCGCGGCCTGCCGATCGCGGTGCCGGCGGTGCATCTGCCGGCGTCGCTCGACCGCGCCGAGTTCGTCCATCAGGAGAGCGCGGGCGAGGTCAAGGTCGATGATTTCGCCCGCTGGACCGCGCCGCTCGGGCTGCTGGCGCGCGACGCGCTGGTGCGAGATCTGACCGTGCGGCTGCCGGCCGGCGCCGTACTGCCGCCGGGGACCGTCGGGACGGCGGGCAAGGCGCGCACGCTCGACGTCACGATCCTCGGCTTCCAGACGGGCGCGAGCGGTGCGACGATGCAGATTGCCTATCGCGCGGGGCCAGGCGGGCCGGTGCAGCAGCTGTCGCTGACGACGCCGGGCGCGGGCATCGCGCCGGTGCCGACCGCGCAGGCGTTCGGCGCGCTGATCGGCGAGCTCGCGGACCGGATCGCGGCAGATATGGCGGCGCGGTGATTTACCCCCCTCTCCCCGGCGGCGAGAGGGGAGCCACGCGTTAGCGTCGTGTCCCACATTCGAGGTGGGAGACCCTCACCCAACCCTCTCCCAGAGGGAGAGGGCTTTTAGTTTCATCGCGCCCCCATCGGCGCCAGCAGGCTCGCGGTCGGCTCCGTCCCCTCGACCGATGCCGCAAAGGTCGGCACCAGCCGCATCTTGGCCGCCTGCTCATAGGCATAGCCCAGACCGAGCAGCTTGGCCTCGCTCCACGCCGGCCCCACAAACGACAGCCCGACCGGCAGTCCGCGCACCGCGCCCATCGGGACGGTCAGATGCGGATAGCCCGCGACCGCGGCGAGATCGGCGGGGCCGCCGCCGGCGATCTGATCGCCATTGACCGCGTCGATCTTCCACGCCGGCGGCATCGTCGGCGCGACCAAGGCGACGACATTGTTGGCGGCGAGCATCGCGTCGATGCCGTCTCGCCCGGCCAGCCGCAGCGACAGCGCACGCGCCGCCAGATAGGCGGGATCGGCGAGGCCCTTGGTCGCCTCGGCCTTCTCGAAACTGTCCTGCCCGAACAGCGCGAGTTCGCGCGGGTGTGCCGCGTTGAACGCGATCAGGTCGGCGAGCGTACGCGACTCGACGGTCTTCGGTGTCGTCGCGAGATAGACGTTCATGTCGGCCTTGAGCTCGGTCAGCAGCACGGTGAGTTCGGCCGGGCCGATCTTGTCGCGATCCTTCATCGCGGCGATGTCGACCAGCGTCGCACCCTGCGCGCGCAGCACGTCCAGCGCCCGCGCGAACAGCGTGTCGACCGGCGGCGACCACGGCCCGACGAAGCGCAGAACGCCGATCCGCACGCCCTTGAGCGCATCGGGCTTGAGTCCGGCGAGATAGTCGGTCTTGTGCACGTCGGCCGCTGCCGTTGCAGGGTCGGCGGGGTCGCTGCCTGCGATCGCGGCGAGCACCAGCGCGGCAGTGCGCACGTCCTTCGCCATCGGGCCCGCGGTGTCCTGGCTGTGGCTGATCGGAACGATGTGCGTGCGGCTGACCAGCCCGACCGTCGGCTTGAGCCCAACGATTCCGTTGAGCGAAGCGGGGCAGGTGATCGAGCCGTCGGTCTCCGAACCGATCGCGGCGTCGGTCAGCCCGGCGGCGACCGCGGCACCGCTGCCCGACGATGAGCCGCACGGGTCGCGATCGAGCGCGAACGGGTTGCGTGTCTGCCCGCCGATCGCGCTCCAGCCCGAGATCGAGGCGGAGGAGCGCATGTTCGCCCATTCGGACAGGTTGGTCTTGCCGAGGATCACCGCGCCCGCGGCGCGCAGCCGCGCGACCAGCGGTGCGTCGCGGTTGGTAACGTTGGCCGCGAGCGCGAGGCTGCCGGCGGTGGTCGGCAGCGGGCCCTTGGCCTCGATATTGTCCTTGATCAGGATCGGCATGCCGAACAGCGGCCCGCGCGCCGCCCGGCTGCGATCGAGCGCGCGCGCCTGATCGAGCGCGGTCGGATCGAGCGCGAGCACCGCGTGGATCTGCGGATTGAGCCTTTTTACGCGCGCGATCGCCGCCTGCGTGTTGGTCTCTGCGCGCAGCGCGGGATCGGCGGCGGCAAGGGCAAGAACAAGCGCGATGGCGGACATGGATTTCCTTCCGTTTGCAGCAGGATGCGGGGCGTAAGGCAGGGCGTCAATCGGCTGCGATAGTTCATTCTCCCCTCTCCTTCAGGGAGGGTCGTTTGCCGTCCTCTCTCCGATTGTCCGCGGCCCGGCGCGCTGCTAGCCCTGGTGCAAATAGGGAGGCCCATCATGTCCATCGCCCGTCTTGCCGTCGCGCTGCTCGTCGGGAGCAGCCTGTCCGCCGTCGTCCACGCAGCGCCCGCCAAACCGGTCTACGGTCCCTGGGGCGTCGACTATGCCTCGATGGACAAGAGCGTGAAGCCCGGCGACGATTTCTTCGGCTATGCCGAGGGGACGTGGCTCAAGACCACGCCGATCGCGCCCGACAAGGCGAGCGCGGGCTACAACAGCGATCTCCCCGATCTCGCCGAGCGCGACGTGCGGCAGATCGTCGAGGAGGCGCAGAAGCATCCTACCGGCCCGATCGCCAAGCAGATCGGCGATTTCTACGCGGCGTGGATGGACGAAGCCGGGATCGAGGCGCGCGGGCTCAAGCCGGTGCAGCCCTATCTGGCGCAGATCGCCGCGATCGACACGCGCGCGCAGCTCGTGCAGCTGATGGCCGAGCCCGGCTTCGCCAGCCCGGTCGACATCGGCATCGAGCCCGACGAGAAGGATCCGACGCGCTATACCGTCGGTGCGAGCCAGGCGCGGCTGGGTCTGCCGACGCGCGACTATTATCTGCTCCCCGGCGCCAAATACGATGCGATCCGCAAGGCCTATCGCGCCTACATCATCCGCATCCAGACGCTCGCGGGCATCCCCGACGCCGCCGCCAAGGCCGACGCGATCATCGCGCTCGAGACGCGGCTGTCGCAGGACCAGTGGACCCCCGAGCGCCGCCGCGATCCGCAGGCGACCTATAATCCGATGAGCCGCGCGCAGCTCGATACGCTCGCGCCGCAGCTCGACTGGACGCCGGTGCTCGCCAAGATCGGGCTCGGCGCGATGCCGACCGTTGTGGTGTCCGAGCCGAGCGCGGTGGCCGCCGCCGGTGCGCGTCTGGGCGACGTGCCGCTGTCGACCTGGAAGGACTGGCTCGCCTTCCGCTTCCTCAGCGATCATGCGCAGTTCCTGCCCAAGGCGTATGACGACGCGCATTTCGATTTCTACAGCCATACGCTGCGCGACGTGCAGACGCAGAGCGACCGCTGGAAGCGTGGCGTGCGGCTGCTCGACGCCGATCTCGGCGAGGCGGTCGGGCAGCTCTACGTCCAGCAACATTGGTCGGCCGACACCGAGAAGCAGATGGCGGAGCTGATCGAGGATCTCCGCGCCGCCTATGCCGACAAGATCAACCATGCGCCCTGGATGGACGCGGCGACGCGCAAGGCCGCGCTCGAGAAGCTTGGAACCTTCGATCCGCGGATCGGGCATCCGGTCAAATATATCGACTATTCGACGATGGTGGTGAGCCCGACCGATCCGCTCGCCAACGCCGTCGCGTCCGATCATTTCGAGTGGCGGTTGCAGCTCTCCCGGCTGGGCAAGCCCGTCGACCGCACCTTGTGGGACATGACCCCGCAGACGGTGAACGCCTATTACGATCCGACGATGAACCAGGTCACCTTCCCCGCGGCGATCCTGCAGCCGCCCTTCTTCGATCCCGCAGCGGACCCCGCGGTCAACTATGGCGAGACGGGCGCGACGATCGGCCACGAAATGGGCCACGGCTTCGACGACGAGGGCCGGCAGTTCGACGCGCAAGGGCGGCTGCGCGACTGGTGGACCAAGGAGTCCGCCGATCGCTACACCGCGCACGCGCAGAATCTGGTCAAGCAGTTCGACGGCTATGAGCCGATCCCCGGCACGCACATCAAGGGCCAGCTGACGCTCGGCGAGAATCTCGGCGACCTCGGCGGGCTCGAGGCGGCCTATGCGGCGTACCGCCGCTATGTGTCGCGCCACGGCGAGCCGAAGGTGATCGACGGCTTCACCGGCGACCAGCGCTTCTTCATCGCCTATGCGCAGAGCTGGCAGGGCAAGGAGCGCGAGGGCGCGTTGCGCTCGCAGCTGCTGTCGGATCCGCATTCGCCCGACGCCTTCCGGGTCAACGGCATCGTCCGCAACGTCGACCCCTGGTATGCCGCCTTCGGGGTCAAGCCCGGTGAGAAACTCTATCTGGCGCCGAGCGAGCGGGTGCACGTCTGGTAAGGTGAATCGAGCCGCGCCGTGTAACTTCTTCTTCGTCATCCCGGACTTGATCCGGGATCCATAGACGCGGCGCCCGATGATCGGGCGCTGCGCATATGGATTCCCGCCTTCGCGGGAATGACGGTTTCTATTGTGTTCTCCCCCCGCTTCCCAACCGCCCGCGCCGCCTGCTAGTCCGCAAGCATGGCCGCACCCGACACGATCGCTCCCGTCCCCTATACCGACACGCCGTTCGACGAGGCGCTCTCGCAGCGCTATCTCGTCTATGCGCTGTCGACGATCACCGCGCGTTCGCTGCCCGACGTCCGCGATGGGCTGAAGCCGGTGCATCGCCGGCTGCTGTGGGGGATGCGGCTGCTGCGGCTCGATCCGACCTCGGCCTACAAGAAATGCGCGCGCGTCGTCGGCGACGTGATGGGCAAATATCATCCGCATGGCGACGCGTCGATCTACGACGCGATGGTGCGCTTGGCGCAGACCTTCTCGCTGCGCTACCCGCTGGTCGACGGGCAGGGCAATTTCGGCAACGTCGACGGCGATAATGCCGCGGCCATGCGCTACACCGAGGCCCGGCTGACGCAGGCCGCGATCCTGCTGATGGACGGACTCGACGAGGACACCGTCGCCTTCCGCCCGACCTATAATGGCGAGGAGGAAGAGCCCGAGGTCTTTCCCGGCCTGTTCCCCAACCTGCTCGCCAATGGCGCGTCGGGGATTGCGGTCGGCATGGCGACCTCGATCCCGCCGCACAATGCCGCCGAGCTGATCGACGCGGTCGTTCATCTGATGGACAAGCCGGAGGCGACCACCGCCGACCTGCTCCAGTACGTCCAGGGCCCCGACTTCCCGACCGGCGGCATCGTCGCCGACGCGCCGGCCGCGATCCGTGAGGCCTATGAGACCGGCCGCGGTTCCTTCCGCACCCGCGCGCGCTTCGGTGAGCCCGAGAAGCTGACCGGGGGCACCTGGCAGCTCGTAATTACCGAAATTCCCTATCAGGTGCCCAAAGCCAAGCTGATCGAGCAGATCGCGCTGCT
>NZ_CALMAW010000020.1:51002-60064 GCF_937859915.1 uncultured Sphingomonas sp.
GATCACCGACAAGAAGCTGCCGATCCTCGCCGACGTCCGCGACGAGAGCGACGAGCTGATCCGCATCGTGCTCGAGCCGCGTTCGCGCTCGGTCGATCCGGACACGCTCAAGGACAGTCTCTACCGGCTGACCGATCTCGAGGTGCGCGTGCCGCTCAACCTCAATGTGCTCGACGCGACGCGGACACCGCGGGTGATGAGCCTCAGCCAGGCGCTGTCGGCCTATCTCGCCCACCAGATCGAGGTGCTGATCAGCCGGTCGAAGCATCGGCTCGCCAAGATCGACGACCGCATCGAGCTGCTCGACGGTTTCCTGATCGCCTATCTCAACCTCGACCGCGTGATCGAGATCATCCGCACCGAGGACGAGCCCAAGGTCGTGATGATGGCGGAGTTCGCGCTCAGCGACCGGCAGGCGGAGGCGATCCTCAACATGCGGCTGCGCAGCTTGCGCAAGCTCGAGGAGCTCGAGATCGGCAAGGAGCGCGGCGCGCTGGCCAAGGAGCGCGAGACGCTGGTCGCGCTGATCGAGAGCCCGGCCCGGCAGAAGACGCGGCTCAAGAAGGACCTCGCCGACCTGCGCAAACGCTATGCCGAGGATACCGCGATCGGCAAGCGGCGCACCAGCATCATCGAATCGGCGCCAGCGCGCGACATCCCGCTCGAGGCGATGATCGAGCGCGAGCCAATTACCGTGATCCTCTCGCGGCGCGGCTGGATCCGCGCGATGAGCGGGCACCGCGATCTCGCCGCCGCCGACACGCTCAAGTTCAAGGAGGGCGACGGCCCGCTGTTCGCCTTCCATGCGCAGACCACCGACCGGCTGCTGCTGGCCGCCGGCAACGGTCGCGTGTTCACGCTGGCGGCCGACAAGCTGCCCGGGGGGCGCGGCTTCGGCGAGCCGGTGCGGCTGATGGTGGATCTCGAGGGCGAAGGCGCGCCGGTCGCACTGCTGCCGGTGTCGCGGGGGCAGAGCGGAGCGCAACTCCTCGTGGCCACCTCCGACGGTCGCGGTTTTCTCGCCAAGCTGTCCGAGATCGTCGCCGAGACCCGCAAGGGCAAGCAGCTGGTCAATCTCAAGCCCGGATCGGAGTTGCGCATCTTCCGCCCGGTGCCGGCGGGCGCCGACTATGTCGCGGTGGTCGGCGACAACCGCAAGATGGTCGTCTTCCCGCTGCCCGAACTGCCCGAAATGGCGCGGGGTTCGGGCGTCCAGCTGCAGCGCTACCGCGATGGCGGGCTGTCCGACGCGGTCGCGATCACGCTGGCCGACGGGATCAGCTGGGCGATGGGCGGGGAGAGCGGGCGGACCCGGACCGAGGCGGACCTCACCCCGTGGCGGACCGCGCGCGGCGCCGGCGGCAGAATGGCGCCAAACGGATTTCCCCGCGACAACCGTTTCGCGCCAATGACCCCGTTCGCGTCTACGACTAAAGAAGAATCGAGCGAAAGCAAAGATTAACCCGGACAAGATACTGCAGGGTCATGCAAGTGGCCGAAGCCAGCCGAAAGAGTAGGGCGCACCCCAAGCGGGGGGCGAATGGAGGTCTGCGCGCGGTTGCATCGACACCGGCGTCGACGGGGCCGGTTGACATCGCCGCCACCGCCCGCCGGTCTTTTCTCGATGCACTTCCGATCGCGACCGCAGTAGTGGTCGATCGCGGGGGTGTGCTGTCGGTCGCGGACGCCAATGACCGTTTCGGGGCGCTCGATGCGTCGCGCCTCGTCGATGCGACGCTACCGTTGATCGACTGCGTTCCGATCGCAATGGCGCTGCGCAGCTTCTTCGACGACGGCGGGACCGGATCGGTCTGCATCGAATGGCGCGACGGCGACTCCGTCTCCGGCCGTCACTTCAATGTTTATGTCGCGCCGCTCGACTCGATCGCGGCTCAACTGGGCGATGGATCGGCACGCTGCCTGTTGTCGCTGGTCGATCGCACCGTCGAGGTCAGCAATGCGCGTTCGCTGCGCGCCGAGCTGCTCCACGACAGCCTGACCGGCCTGCCAAACCGCAGTGCCTTTGCCGAGGCCGTCGAGGAGGTTGTCGATTCGGCGGGGGGCGAAGTCCATCACGCGGTGCTGCTCGTCGACCTGTCGCGGTTCAGCCGGATCAACGAGAGCCTCGGCGGCGTCGCGGGCGACGAGGTGATCATCACCGTCGCGCGCCGGCTGATCTCGACGCTGCGTGCCGGCGATCTGCTCGCGCGGGTCGGCGGCGACGAGTTCGGCATCCTGCTGCGGCTCGCCAACGGGATCGAGGACGCTGCCGCCGCGGCGCGGCGGATCCAGGCGGTGCTGTCGACGCCCTTTAGGCTCGCACGCTTCGAGGTCGGGCTCGAATGCGCGATCGGCTGCGCGATGATCGGCGACGATTCGGCGAGTGGCGAAGAGCTGGTGCGCAATGCGCAGTTCGCGCTCAAGCGCGCGAAGTCGACCGGCCGCGTCGAGGTCCATCATGCCGGCGAAGCGGCGTGCGCGCGCTACAAGCTCGATCTCGAGACCGAGCTGCGTCGCGCGATCGACGTCGGCGACCTCCGGCTCGCCTATCAGCCGATCGTCGATCTCGCCAGCAACCGGGTCTGCGGTTTCGAGGCGCTGTCGCGCTGGAACCACCCGGTCCGCGGCTCGATCGATCCCGCCGAATTCATCCCCGTCGCCGAGGAGGCGTCGCTGATCGTCCCGCTCGGCCGTTGGGCGCTCGACACCGCGCTGGCGACGCTGGCGGCCTGGGACAAGCAGGCCGGCGGCCCCGTGCCGCTGACGATGAGCGTCAACGTCTCCGCGATCCAGCTCGCGCGCGACGACGTGCCGGGCGTGATCGCGGCATTGCTCGCGCAGCATGGCATCGACGGCAGCCGCCTCGTCGTGGAGCTCACCGAGAGCGCGATCGTGCAGGATCCCGAGCGCACGACCCGCGCGCTGCAGGCGCTCAAAGGCCTCAACGTCCGCGTCGCGATGGACGATTTCGGCACCGGCTATTCGTCGCTCTCCTATCTGCGCAAGCTGCCGATCGACAATCTCAAGATCGATCGCAGCTTCGTCTCGGGGATGCTGCAGGACCGCGACAAGGTCGCGATCGTGCGCGCGGTGCTCAGTCTCGCGGACGCGCTCGGCAAGACCACGACCGCGGAGGGCGTCGAGACGGTCGAATTGTCGCAGACGCTGGCGGCGCTGGGCTGCAGCCACGGCCAAGGCTATTTCTACGCCGCGCCGCTCGAGGCCGATGCGGCGCTGGCCTATTGGCAGGCGCAGCTAGGCTGAGCGTCTAGCGGCTCTGGCCGCGCCTACGATCTGGGTCGCGCCGGATTGATCATCGTTGCGCCCATGTCTCCGCTTCCGCCGGAGGGCGTCTCAATTTTTGCCCCGCCGCTAAGGTGAGCGGCTTTCCCGCGCCCCGAGCGCCGTCGCGACTTCTGCGCGCGCGAGCGCCGTCGCGTCCACAAACCCCGCGGCGACCCAGCGCTGCTCGATCATACGCAACGTCGCGGCGACGATCGGCCCTGCGGTCAGCCCCATCGCGATCAGATCGCCGCCAGTGAGCGGGAAGCGCGGGCGCGGCCAGGCGAGGATCATGCGCGCGCTGTCCGCCGCGCTGTGGAGCAGCAGCCGGTCGACGGCCGATTCGGTGCCGATCTCGTAGGCGAGCGCGTGCGGCGATCCGGCCGCCGGCCCCGTCGCCAGCACCAGCCGTTTGCGCTCCGCCTTCGACAGTCGCAGCCGCCCGCCGACGCCATCGGCGACCTCGGCCGAGGCCGGCAGCAGCGCCGCCAGTCGCCGCACGCTATCGGGCGGGATCGCCGCGGCGGCTTCGTTTGCGACGAGCGCCGCCAATCGGCCGGTCTCGACGATCTCGGGCAGCACCGGCGCGAACAGCCCACCCGCGAGCATTGCCGCCACCGTCGCGACCGGATCGGGCACGGCGAGCAGCTTGAGCAGCTCGGTCGCGATCCGCTCGCGCGACAGCGCCATCAGATCCTTGGCGCGCAGCACGCACGCCGCATAGGATTCGGGATCCGGCGCGCCGCGGCCGAAGCGCGCGAAGAAGCGGAAGAAGCGCAGGATGCGCAGATGATCCTCCGCAATGCGCTGCGCAGGATCGCCGATGAAGCGGACGCGGCCCGCAGCGAGGTCGCCCAGCCCGCCGAAATAGTCGTACACGACGCCGGTCAGCGGATCGGCGGAGAGCGCGTTGATCGTGAAGTCGCGGCGCGCGGCGTCCTCGCGCCAATCCTCGGTGAAGGTGACCGTCGCATGGCGGCCATCGGTGGCGACGTCGCGGCGCAGCGTCGTCACCTCGATCGTCTTGCCGCCGACGATCACGCCGATCGTACCGTGTGCGATCCCCGACGGCGTGCTCCAGGTGGCGAGGCCGGCGGCCTTGGCGCGTGCCTCGGCATCCTGCGGCGCGAACCGGGTCGCGACGTCGATATCCTGCGGATCGAGCCCGAGCAGCGTGTCGCGCACCCAGCCGCCGATATAGCGCGCGCCCTCATGTGCGCCGTCGAGCGCGTCAACCAGCCGGCCGAGCGCCGCGGCGTCGTCGATCGCAGGCGGGATCGCGACCGTGGTCATGCCGCCAGCCGTCGCGACAGATTGATGATCAGCGCGGCGGTGACGCCCCAGATGCGCCGATCGCGCCAGACGATCTCGTGGAAATGGCGGACGCGACCACCCAGTTCGCCGGTCACAGGCACATGATTGCGCGGATCGAGCGCGTGCGCGAGCGGCACTTCGAAGATGTCGGCGACTTCGAATTCGCGCGCGATCAGGGGCAAATCGGGTCGCACCACGCCGATCACCGGGGTGATCGAGAAGCCGGTCGCGGTGTGGAAGGTCGCATCGCGTCCGACCAGTGTCACCGCCTCGGGCGGAAGCGCGATCTCCTCCCACGCCTCGCGCAGCGCGGTCGCCTCGGGGCCGGCGTCGTCGGGATCGGCTCGGCCGCCGGCGAAGGCGACCTGGCCGGGATGTTTGCGCAGCGCCTCGTTGCGCCGCGTCAGCAGCAGTCCCGGCGTGGCACGGTCGACGATCGCGACGAGCACCGCCGCCGGTACCAACGCCAGGTCCGGCGCGAGCGGATCTTCGCCGGTGAAGGGCGCGGGAATATGCGCGGTCGCCGCGAGACGGTCCCGGATCGTGTCGGCAAGGCTCACGCGGCGGCGGGCCCCAGCGGAAAGAAGACGCCGTCGCTCCACAGTCCGATCGCGCCGTCGGGGCCTGCAGGTTCGTCGATCGCGAGATTGGCGAGCTCGTAATAGACCGGCCGCGCGACCAGCGCCTCGAGCCCACCGCGGACGCGCAGATAGGGGTGGGCGCCGTGGCCGCGATCCTCGACCGTCAACGGATGATCGGCGCCGGCAACGACAAGATCGCCGACATTGGTGCGGAAGGCGAGACGGCGGAGATTGCCCGCGCCCTCGCTGCTCATCTCGACCGCCACGAACGGCGCGTCGTCGACCGCGATCGACAATCTCTCGACCGGGGTGACGAGCACATGGCTGCCATCGGGCTCGCGCCGCAGCACGGTCGAGAACAGGCGCACCATCGCGATGCGCCCGATCGGCGACCCCTCGTGCAACCAGCTGCCGTCCGCGAGGATGCGCATCGCGCTGTCGCCGCAATGGTCGGGCTGCCAGCTCTCGACCGGCGGCAGCCGGCCGTCGGCGGCGAGCGTCGCGATCTCGGCGAGGGTGAGACCGGCGATCGCGTCGGGCGGCGGATTGGTCAGCGGCATGACATTCCCCTAGTGCCGATCGACCATCAGAACCAAGCGTTTCCCATGGAGCATCCTGTGCTCGCGCGGCACTCAAGCGCTGTGCCGCGGTCCAAGCATCCCCTCCAATGGCAACACCGTTCCGCTCTCGGTGCGCGCCAGCAGCCGGGCGTGGTCGACCGGTCCGGGAACCTGCCAGCCTTGCGTCTGGTCGGCGGCGAAGCCGAACGGTTCATAATAAGGCGCGTCGCCGATCAGCACCGCCGGGATGCCGCTGCGATCGATCGCCCCCAGCGCGCGGCGGAGCATCGCGCGGCCGATGCCTTCGCTGCGGCGATCGGGATGCACCGCGATCGGCCCGACCAGCCACAGCGGCGTTGCCAGGCCATCGGCACCGGTCAGCGCCAGCGGCCAGCTCTGCAGCGACCCGACCAGTAGGCCGGCCTCGTCGAGCGCGGCGCAGCTCGCGCGGGGCTCGGCCACGACGCCGTCGCGCAGGCGGTAGGCCGTGCGGCCGTGGCGATCCTGGCCGAAGGCGAGATCGAGCAGCTGCTCGACCGCGTCCTGCGCCACCGTCTCGACTGGCACGAGATGCGCGCCCGCCGCGCCACTTGTCGCCACCATGTCCACCAGCGATCCATCCTTCGGTCGATTCGCGAACGCGGCGCTTAGCGGCTTCCGATCCGGAGCGGAAATCTTGCTGCGCCGCGCCGCGCTGGCTAGGCCGCGTCGGGATGGCCCCTGGCACGACAAGGTGAAGATGGCATGACGGACGACATCCTCCAGCTCGAGGTCTCGGGGATCGAGGCGATGGTGCTGACCGGCATCTATTCGGAAGAGACGCACCTGCCGCAGCCGCTGCGCGTCTCGGTGACGGTCGATCTGGACCTGCCGGCGATGAAATTCGCGCCCGACACCCCGCTCGACGCGTCGAAAAACTATCTCGATCTCAAGCGGGCGGTCACCGAGTCGCTGCCCGAGGGTCTGCACTTCACGCTGATCGAAGCCGTCGCCGAGCATGTCTGCGCGCAGCTGTTCGCCGAGGACGCGCGGGTGCGGCGGGTCGAGGTCAAGATCGTCAAGCTGGCGATCAGCCAGGGCGGCGAATCGATCGGGATCCGTTTCGTGCGGAACCGCGCGTGAGGCCGCTTGCGCTGGTGACCGGCGGCTGCCGGCGGCTCGGCGCGGTGATTTGCGTGGCGCTGGCCGAGGCCGGCTACGACATCGCCCTGCACAGCAGCCCCGGTTCGGCGCCGGAGCCGGGATTGGGTGACCGGCTCGTCGCGGCCGGGGCGGCGTGGCGTCACGTCACCGCCGATCTCGCCGACGCCGAGGCGGTGGCGACCTTGCTCCCCGCCGTCGTGGCAGCCTGCGGGCGCGGGCCTTCGGTGCTGGTCAACAACGCCGCGCGCTTCGCGCAGGATCTGCCCGAAACCGTGACGCAGGCGGCGCTGCTCGACCATTATGCGGTCAACACCGCGGCCCCGGTCCTGCTCGCGCAGGCGATCGCGGCGACCGCCAGCGCCGATCATCCGGTGGCGGTGGTCAATATCCTCGACCAGCGTATCGCCGCGCCCAATGCCGACCAGTTCGGCTACACGCTGTCGAAACTCGCGCTGGCCGAGGCAACGATGATCCTGGCGCGGCGATTCGCGCCGCATGTGCGAGTCTGCGGGGTCGCGCCGGGCCTGACGCTGCCGACCGCCGACTATGATTCGGCGCTGATGGACCGCGCGGCGGCGCTGATGCCGCTCGGCCTGCTCGCCGCGCCCGAGGAGATAGCCGGGGCGGTGATATATTTGGCCACGGCGCGTTCGATTACGGGACAAGTGCTGTTCGTCGACGGCGGCGCGCATCTCTGCCGCTATGCGCGCGACTTCCTGTTCCTGGCGGGCGAGGGGTAGGCGATCGCGAGAGCGGTTCCCCGGCGCGGGCCGGGGCCCAGGCCCGCACTCGGTAGCGCGCGCACCGACTGATAAGGGACGTGGGGCCTGGGCCCCGGCTTGCGCCGGGAACGGAATGGCCGGGCCTGCGCCGGCGATCAGCGCGCGTCCTTCCCCGTCGTCCGTCCGCAGGCGCCGAGCTGATCGAGCACGAAGCGATAGTCGGTGCGCGCCTGCGCGGCATCCTCGGGCGCCTGGTCGGCGACCGAATCGTCGGGCAGCACCGGGGGCAGCGCGCAGGCGAGGCGGTACCAGAGCAGGGTGTCGCGCGCGGGCGGCGCGGCGGCGTCGTCGACGATCTCACCCAGCGACACCGACCAGCGCGTATCCTCGCCGGGATGGCGTTGTAGCGACAGCGACACCGGGCGGCTGTCCGCGGTCTTGAGGAAGATCTGCGTCTCGCCTTCACCCGGGATGCTGCCCGCGACATGGAAAGCGTGGCCGATACCCGTCACCACCGGCGGCGCACCCGCGCCGTTGAGCTCGCGCAGGATGCCGCGCAGCTGCGATTCGAGCGCGGGGGACCAGCTCAGCTCGGCGCTTCGTGCGACCAGCTGCAGCGTGCCCGGTTCGCCCGGGCTCGTTCGCGCCAACAGCACCAGCTTCTGCTTCTTGAGCTTCGCCGGCCGATTCGCGGCGTCGTTGGGCAGATCGACCAGCCAGGAGATGCGCGCGGGCACGCCGGGCCCCACGATGAGCGCGTCGACGTCGCCGACCACATAGAAACGTGTCGCGCCCGGCGCCACGCCGACCGCGTCCGGGCCCTTGAGCCGCGTCGCATCGTGAACGGTCGCCACCACCGCCACGCGTGCTGCAAGCGCGAGATCGGCAAGATCGGCATAGCCAATTGTCGGACCAAATGGCGCTAGGGCACGGCGATCAGGCGCCGATGGCTGTGCCCATGCTGCGCCCGCGAACAAAATCGTGGCCATGGCCAGAAGCGGTAACGCCTTTGCCCGCGTTTTCATCATCATGTCCGCTCCTCGAAATCGTCCCGGCCGGGCGCTATTGCAGCGCCTTTTTGGCCGTCTGCGGGGCCACGTTCAAGTCGCCACTGTCCGATTCTGCGGCAGGAACCAGCAAGTCATTGCGAGAAGGTTGACGTAAGGGATGGACATCAAAACGAACGCTGCATAGCATGATGTGACGGCAAGGGGGGTCGGACGGCGTACGAAGTTGTTTCGTGGCTGCCCGGCCCCGCCATCATACCGCAATCATTCGACAGCACGGAGTGGCTCTCTTTAATGGCCTATGTCGACCAGAATCAGAGTAAGGAGAAAACGATCGCGGCGGTGATTACCGCGGTCATTCTCGCCGCTGTCGGCTATGCGTTCATCACCGGCCTCGCCTTCAACGTCATCAAGAAGACGGCCGAGAAGTTGAACGTGATCGACATCAAGTCC
>NZ_CALMAW010000021.1 GCF_937859915.1 uncultured Sphingomonas sp.
GCTCATGCCAGCCGCATCCGCCGCCAGGGCCGCCACAGCGCCGCGACGGCGGCGGGCGGCCCTGCATCGTCGGACGCGTCGCGGTGCGCGAAGATATGCGCGACCAGCCGCACGATCCCCTGGCGGAGCGGCGCGGGCAGCGACGGCCAGTCGGCGGCGAGCCCGGCCTGATAGCCGACCAGCAGCCGCGCGGTCGCGACCGGGCGCGTCAACCGCACCCAGCCGTCGCCGTGCGAGTCGATGGTGGTGGCATAGGCGTCGGGGGGCAGCGTCGCGACGATGCCGGCCGGATCGAGCGTCGACACGGCACCGATCGCGCCGACCGGGGTCGCGGGGAGCCGCTGCCATTCGGGGCGGGCCGCGCCGACCGTGTCGCTGCGATCGACCAGCCACAGCGCGAGGCCGGTGAAGCCCTCGCACAACGCGGCCGCGGCATCGATCAGCGTGCCGAGCAGCGCATCCTCGTCGGCGGTGTCGAGCCGCAGATAGGCCTTGGCATCAGCGAGCGCGGCGGCGGCGATAGCGGGCGCGACGCTCATCGCGCGGCGCCGATCTGGGATAGGAAGCGACGCATGGGCGGGCTCCTGCTGAGACGGAGAAAGCCCTCTCCCACAGGGAGAGGGTTGGGTGAGGGGGTCCGACCTCGACGGTGGGACGCGACGCTGCCGCGTCGCTCCCCCTCACCCCAGCCCTCTCCCCGCTGGGGAGAGGGAGCAGACAGGTCAGGCCGCCGAGAATCTCATCAGCTTGATCGCCTCCGAGTTAGAGACGGTGCCGCCGATCCGCCGCGTCGCGTAGAAATGGACATAGGGCTTGGCGGTGAAGGGATCGCGCAGGATCGCGGTCTCGCCGCGCTCGGCGATCAGATAGCCCGCCTTGAAATTGCCGAACGCGATCGGCGTCGTGCCCGATCCGATGTCGGGCATGTCCTCGGCCTCGACCACCGGATAGCCGAGCAGCGTATCGGGCTGACCCGCCGCCAGCCCCGGCGCCCAGATGAACGCGCCCTCGGTCGTCTTCATCTTGCGGATGATCGCGAGCGTGAAGCTGTTCATCACGAACACCGCGCCCTGGCGATAGGGCGCGCGCAGCGACTGGACGAGGTCGATCAGCCTGTCCTGGGGCTCGGACGCGGGAAAGTCGCCGTCGACGCCGGTCGCGAGATATTGCAGCGTGCCGAACGGGCGCACGCCGTCATCCTGCGCGGTCTTGGGGGCGGTGAGAAAGCCCTTGGGCTTGTTAACGCCGTCGCCACCCACGAAGGCGGCGCCCTCGGCGCGCGCGAACTCGGTCGCGATCTCGGTCGCGAGCCACGCCTCGACGTCGAAGGCGGCGTCGTCGAGCATCGCCTGGGTCGCCGCCGGGTTGGCGTAGAGGTCGCCCATCGGCGGCACGATCTCGGCGAAATTGGGCGTCGGCGTGTCGCCTCTCGCGGCGTTCTCGGCGGCCCAGCCCGAGCTCACCCCGCCCACCGTCACCAGCTTGCGATAGCCCGACGAGCCGACTTGCACCACGTTGGCGATGGCGCGGATCGGCGAGACGGCGGTCAGCGTCGAGTCGATCTGCGCGTCGATCTCCTGCGGCACCGCATAGCCGCCGGTGGCGTCGGCGGTGCCGTCGATCGCCTTTATCTGGACGCCCTCGACGCCGCCGGTCACGCCGTGGCGGAGATAGCGCTCGACGAACGGGCGCTTGGCATCGCTCGCGGCCTTGGCGCCGTCGAGCGGCGCGCGCGCCGCGGCGACGGTCGCGCCGTCGAGCTTGGCCTTGAGATCGGCCATGCCCGCCTTGAGCGCGGCGATGTCCTGGGCGCCGGCGAAGCTGGTCTCGAGCGGATCGGTGTCCTGCTTGGTCTCGTACATCGGGATCTCCTCCTGGATATCGGTCATCAATCAGTCTCCTCGTGGACGGCGTGCACGCGCGCGCCAGGCTGCATCGGAAAGGTCACCAGCGAGACCTCGACCAGATCGAGATCGGTGAGTTCGCGGCCGCCCGGCCGGTGCTGCTTGGCCCGCACGCGGTAGCCAAAGCTCAGGCCGCCTATGGCGCCGTCGCGGAGCAGCGCTGCGGCATCGGCCGCGGGCTTGGCGTGCGGGGTAAGCCGGCCGATCACGCGCAGGCCGCGGGCATCCTCGGCGATCTGCTCGATCCGCCCGATCGGCGCGCTCTGCTGATGCTGCCAGAGTAAGGGCAGACCCTTAGCGCCGTCGGCGACGGCGCGCGAAAACTCGCCGCGACGGATCACGTCGCCACCGCGGTCGACGGTGTCGAACAGCGCCGCGTAGCCGGCGAAGCGGAGCGTCATGATCCACCTCGGTTGGTGCCGAGCGAAGTCGTGGCACCCGGCGCCCCGCCTGCCACACGTCCCTCGACTGCGCTCGGGACGAACGGGGTGGCGGGCGCGCTCATCCTCGCACCAGCGCGACCAGCCCGAGCCGCACCGCGAGCCCCAGCATCAGCGCGGCGAGCGTCACCCGCACCACCCAGCCGACGACGACGTCGCGCGCGGTGCGCTTGGCGTCGCGCCAGGCCGAGAGCAGCTCGCGCAGCTCGCCGAGGTCGCCGCGGGCGGTGGCGTCCGCCAGACCGAGGCGCTCGAGCGCGCGCGCCGCGCCCAATTCGCTCGCCTCCTCCGCAATCGCACGGATCGTCAGCAGGTCCGCGCCCTCCTGGCGCCCCTGTTCGACGAGCCGCGCGAGCAGCGCGCTTTCGGTGTCGGTGGTCATTGGCCATGTTCCTTGCGTTCCCCGGCGAAAGCCGGGGCCCAGGCCTGGAGCCCGTGGTGTGCGCAGTGTTCGATAGATGCGTGAGGCCTGGACCCCGGCTTACGCCGGGGAACTGCAGCGTCACGCCGCCTTCGGCGCGAACCCCAGCATCGCGCGCTTCTCGTCGTCGCTCAGGAAGTCCGCTGCCGACACCTGCGACCACAAGGCGGTGCGGTCCGCCGCCAGCGCGGGGATCGCATCGAGATCGATCGCGAGCGTCAGGTCCGGCCACCACGCCGCCAGCGCGGTGCCGAGCGCCGCGACGATCTTGCCGGCGAGCGGCAGGATGGTCAGCCGCCACAGCGCCCGATTGGCCTCGGAATAATTGGCATAGGTGTTATCGCCCGGCAGCCCGAGCAGCATCGGCGGCACCCCGAAGGCGAGCGCGATCTCGCGCGCCGCCGCGGCCTTGAGATTGATGAAGTCCATGTCCGCCGGCGTCAGGCTGAGCGCCTGCCATTTGAGCCCGCCCTCGAGCAGCATCGGCCGCCCCGCATTGCCGCTGCCCGCAAACCCCGCCTCCATCTCGGTCTTGAGCCGGGCGAACTGATCGGGCGACAGCGTCGCGCCGGGTTCGCCGGGATCGTAGACCAGCGCGCCGCTCGGCCTGGCGGCATTGTCGAGCAGCGCCTTGTTCCAGCGCGTCGCGGCGTTGTGGATCGCGACCGGGCCCGATGCCGCGCCCAGGCAGCCGAGCCCATATTGGTCGTCGAGCGGATGCATCGTGCGGATGTGGACGAGCCCCGGCCTGCCGTCGGGTGCCGCCACCGGAATGCGAAGCGCCTGGCCGGCGGCGCGATAGACATAGGCGGCCGGCCAGCCCGTCGCATCGGGATCGATCGTCACGCGCTCGGGGCGCAGCGCGAACAGCATCGCGGGCATGCCGTCGGCATCGGGCAGGATCTGGACGAAGGCGTTGCCATGGAGCAGCAGCTGCGCCGCCACCGTCTCGATCAGCGGCTGGCCCATGCCGGCGAGCAGCTTCGCGACCGATACATCATCCGGCGCAGCTCCGCCGGCGGTGACGTCGATGGTGACACCGCCGGCGCCCTCGGCGACGATCCGCACCGCGCGCTGCGCGACCGCATTGCCGAGATAGGCGGCGCGGACCTGCGCCTCATAGCCGCTCGGCCAGTCGCCACCGGTCGGCGCACCGATCCCGCCGATCACGCCGAAGGTGCGCGTCAACACCGGCCGCACGCCGGAGCGCGCCGCCTTCCACCCGAAAAGCCGCATGGGAATCTCCACCCGAAGAAGAAAATAGGATCCGCTCGTGCCGAGCGCCGCATCGCGCGATGCGCCTGCGTCAGGTCCCGCGACTGCGCTCGGGACGAACGGAGGAGATCAGAGCGTCCGCAATCCCGGCCGGCCGCTACCCTTGAGCAGCAGCGCATGCACCGCCCAGACCAAAGCGTCGGCGCGATCCGGCGAGCGCCCCGGCCCGACATAGCGCCCGTCGAGCAGCAGCCCGGCAAGCTCGTCCTCGAGCGCGGGGAAGGCGCCGACATGCGCGACCCGTCCGGTCTCGTAGAGCACCGCCACCGGCTCGGCGCGCGCCGCCTTGCCCCGCGCGGCATGGACCAGCCTGACCGGCAGCGTCGCGGAGGCCGCGCGCAGCACGCTTTCGACCATCGCGCCGCCATTGTTCGCCTCGGCGATCACCCGGTCGGCATCGTGACGCTCGGCCGCGGCCGCCACCGCACGCGCCCAGCCTTCGGGGCCGAGCCCCTGCACGCTGGCATCCTCGAGCACATAGCCGATGCCGTCGCCGCCCAATGCCACCACCACGATCCCGCACGCATCCGACGCGGCCCCCGCCCCCGCCGGCGGATCGACCCCGATCACGACGCGCGCCGCCTCGGGCGCTTGCCGTACCCGGCAGCGCTCGATCAGGTCGCGGCTCCACAACGCGCCCTCGGCCTCCGCGATCAGCTCGCCGGCCAGCTCCTGCCGCCCGAGCCGCGTGCCGGCATAGGTCGCTTCCATCGCCGCGAGGAAATCGGCGGCAAGATGCTTGCGATTGTCCTCGGTCCGCCCGCCCGTCACCGCGACATCGTCCCGCGCCGCGAGCATCCGCACCAAGGGCACCGGGCGCGGCGTCGTGGTCGCGACGATCCGCGGTCGCGCGCCGAGCCGGAGCCCCATGGCGAGATTGTCCCAGGTTGCGATCCCATACGGCCATTTGGCGATCTCGTCGCACCAGGCGTGGCTGTGCTGCGGGCCGCGCAACCCCTCGGGCTCGCTCGCCGCGAACAGCCGCGCGACCGCCCCGCCCGGCCAGCGCAACCGCCGCTGCGAGGGCTCCCACAGCGGGCGGCGGCCGTCGGGCGCGATCGCGAGCAGCCCGCTGTCGCCCTCGACCATCACCGCACGCCCCTCCGCCATCGTGGCGCCGACCAGCGCGATCCGCGCGCCGCCGTCGGCTTCGGCGATGCCGCGCACCCATTCGGCGCCGCTCCGCGTCTTGCCGAAGCCGCGCCCGGCCATCAGCAGCCACACGCGCCAGTCGCCCGGCGGCGGCCGCTGCGTGTCGCGCGCCCAATAGCCCCAGTCGGCCAGCACCGCGTGGATGTCCTCGTCGTCGGTGTGCCGGATGAGCTGCGCGCGGCGGGCCGCGTCGAGGCCCGCCATGTCCTCGGCGGTGAGCCGCTCAGCCATCGCCGCCCATCCGCTTGTTCATCTCGGATAGCTTGCGCGCCAGCCGTTCGCGTGCGCTGTCGGCATTCGCCTCGCCCGGGCCAAGCACCGCGGCGCGATGTGCGGTGTAGAGCAATGTCTCCAGCCGCTCCGAATAGACGATCTTGTCCTCGACCCGCCCGTCCTTGTGCGTGATCGTGACCGGCGTGCCGTTGATCGCGCGATCGAGCATCGCGAGCTCGAGCCGGCCATAGCCCTCGCGCAGCGCACGATCCCACGCCCGCGCGAACTCGGGCGATTTGCGGCGCTGGCGATAGGCGGTGCCCGGGGTCAGCAGCGCGGCGCGTTCGGAGGCCGCGACGTTGCTGCTCAGCGACAGATGATCGAGGAAGGCGATCTCGCGTTCGTTGCTCCAGCGCGACGACGGTGCGACCGTTTTTGTCTTGGGCGTCGGCTTGGCCTTGCTGGTCTTGGTGACGGTCGCCATTCCACCCCCGGCGTGCAGACACGACAAGGGCCGGACACGGTGTCACCACCGCCCGGCCCTCGACGCAATTTCTCAGCGTGTTCTTCCTATGCCAGATCAGCGGTTCGCTATCAAGCAGAAAAGTGCGTATTTGGTTATCGTCATCCTCCCCATCTTTTGATGGGGAGGGGGACCGTTCGCGAAGCGAATGGTGGAGGGGCAAAGCTGCAGGCGCCGCGCGGGCCGCAGACACCCCTCCACCCCTCGCTGCGCGAGCGGTCCCCCTCCCCCCGCTTCGCGCGGGGCGGATGAATCAGGCCGCCGCCTCGAGCGCCTCGGTCGCCTCGATCCACTCCGCCTCGACCGCCGCCTGCAGCCGCTCGACGTCGCCGCGGCGCTTCATCAACTGGCCCATCGTCATCAGCTTGAGCGCGGGCGTCGGCGGGGTGCCGGCGAGCGCGGCGTCGATGTCGGCGATCGACTTGGCGAGACGCGCCATCTCGGTCTCGGCGTCCTTGATGCGGGTGCGGATGCCCTGCGTCGCCTCGCGGCGATCGGCGGCCGCCTTGCGATCCTCCTTGCGACCACCGCTGCCGCCCGCCGCGACCGGCTTGGCCTCGCCGCCGCCACCCGAGACGATGAACTTGGCATAATCGTCGATCGTGCCGTCATATTCCTGCGCGGTGCCGTTATCGACCAGCACCAGCCGGTCGGCGACCAGCTCGAGCATGTGCCGGTCATGGCTGACCACCACCACCGCACCGCGATATTCGGCGAGCGCCTGGACCAGCGCCTCGCGCGTGTCGACGTCGAGATGGTTGGTGGGCTCGTCGAGGATCAGCAGGTGCGGCGCCGAATGCGTGACCAGCGCGAGCGCAAGCCGCGCCCGTTCGCCGCCCGACAGCTTGCCGACCTTGGTCAGCGCCTTGTCGCCCGAGAAACCGAACCGGCCAAGCTGCGACCGCACCGCGGCCGGCGCCGCGCCCTTCATCAACCGGCCCATATGGTCGACGGGCGTGTCGGTGGGGTCGAGCTCCTCGACCTGATATTGGGTGAAATAGCCGACGGTCAGCTTGGGTGCGCTCGTCATCATGCCGTCCATCGCGGCGAGGTCGCCGGCGAGCAGCTTGGCGAGCGTGGTCTTGCCATTGCCGTTGCGGCCGAGCAGCGCGACCCGGTCGTCGGGATCGAGCCGCAGCATCAGCCGCGACAGGATCGGCTTGCCTGCCTCATAGCCGACCGACGCCTTGTCGAGCGTCAGCAGCGGGGGCTTCAGATTCTCCGGATTGGGGAAGGAGAAGGTCAGCGAAGGATCGTCCGCCATTGCCGCGATCGGCTGCATCTTGGCCAAAGCCTTCACGCGGCTCTGCGCCTGCTTGGCCTTGGACGCCTTGGCCTTCCAGCGGTCGACGAACGCCTGCAGCTTCTCGCGCTGCGCGGCCTGCTTGACCACGGCGGAGGCGAGCTGCGCGGCGCGCTCGGCACGCTGCCGCTCGAACGCGTCATAGCCGCCGACATAGAGCAGCGTGCCGCCCTTATCGAGATGGAGGATGTGATCCGCGACATTGTTGAGCAGGTCGCGCTCGTGGCTGATCAGCAGGATGGTGCCGCGATAGGCGCGCAGGAATCCCTCCAGCCACATCACCGCCTCGAGATCGAGATGGTTCGACGGCTCGTCGAGCAGCAGCAGGTCGGGGTTGGTGAACAGGAGGCTCGCCAACGCGACGCGCATCCGCCAGCCGCCCGAAAAGCTCTCCATCGGGCGTGCCTGCGCGGCGTCGTCGAAGCCGAGGCCTTTGAGGATCGCCCCCGCGCGCGCCGGGGCGGTATAGGCGTCGATCTGGTCGAGCCGCTCGTAGATCGTGCCGAGCCGGTCGGGATCGAGCGCGGTCTCGGCCTCGGCGAGCAGGCTGGCGCGCTCGGTATCGGCCTCGAGCACGGTCTCGAACGCCGAGGTCGGCCCGCCCGGCGCGTCCTGGCGGAGATAGCCGAACTTGGTGCCGCGCGGCATGTCGACCGAACCGCTGTCGGCATCGAGCATGCCGGCGAGCACCTTCATCAGCGTCGACTTGCCGGCACCATTGCGCCCGATGAAACCGACGCGGGCGCGCGGCGGGATCGACGCGGAGGCGCCCTCGATGATGGCCCGGCCGCCCAGCCGCACGGTGATGTCGCGATACGAAAGCATGCCGCGCGCCTAGCAGGGTATGTGCGATGCACAAAGGGGCGTCGGCGTCGGAGCTCGACTAGCATCGAGCATGTCGACCACGCATTCCGCGCGCCATGACCCTCTCCCGCCGTCGCGGGAGAGGGAGGGCCCCGCCGCGAAGCGGTGGAGGGTGAGGGTCTTCTTCTTGGATGCGGGACGCGGACTTCAAAGAAGAAGACCTCACCCGATCCTCTCCCGCGAAGGCGGGGGCAACGCCGCGCCTTGCTGAACCGGCGGCCCGTCAAAACCATCGTCATCCCGGACCTGATCCGGGATCCATAGACGCGGCGCTCGCTATTCAGGCGCTGCGCCTATGGATTCCCGCCTTCGCGGGAATGACGGCAAGTGGTGGAAAGCCGCCGTTTCGCTTCCAGACGCGAGGCTACCAAAGCGGCCGTCAAATCCGTGAGTGTTCACCGCGCTGTAGGGCTTGCACTCGCCGGAAGCAGTAGAAGCAGACGGGCAACGGCGACAGCGCCAAAAGGCCGAACACCACCAGCCCGGCGATTGGCGCACCCGTCAAATCGATGCCGCCAAATGCGAAAGCGAAACATACCATCCAGCTGATGAAGAACGTGTAGCCAGTCGCTGCAAGCACGAGGATTGATATGAGCAGCTTCGTCATGCGGTTATCCTACCGAACGACTAAGCGACTGCAATCACGCTTTGCGTCGCTTGATTCAAACGGCAGATTGTGGGCGAAAGCGGCGAGACCTATTTACCGTCGTAGCTGATCATGCCCAATCCAACGTAGCACACGC
>NZ_CALMAW010000022.1 GCF_937859915.1 uncultured Sphingomonas sp.
GTGCTGGCGCATCCCGGCCCTGCGCTGCTCGACGCGGTCACCGCGCGCGACGAGCTGTCGATGCCGCCCAAGATCACGCTCGAGCAGATGAAGGGGTTCAGCCTCTATATGGCCAAGGCGGTGATCAGCGGGCGGGGGGATTCGGTGCTCGAGCTCGCCAAGACCAATGCGGGGCTGCTCAAGCGCTTCCTCCCGTAGCGGACCGGCGGTCGGTCTTCGGCGGGAAAGCGGGGCGGCGGATGCCGCCGCCCCGGAACGAGGCTTAGCGGTAGCGCCAGCCGCCATGCCAGCGGTCGCGATGCTGCCAATAGCGATGACCGTCCCAATAGCCCTGATTGCGGTAATAATTGCCGATCACGAGCGGACCGGGGCCGATGACGGGCGGGCCGTTCGGGCGGCAGTGGCCATAGGGCCCACGATGTCCGCCCGGGCCGCAACCTTCGGCTGCCAAAGCGGGGCTGAACGCGGCCAGCGCGGTGCTGGCGGCGATTGCGGCAAAAATGACTTTTTTCATTTCACTCTCCTCTTGTTAGAGCTTGGCGAATATGGCCGGGCTTCCTTGAACGCACGCTGAGGCGGATGTTGCCCGCGGTTCAGCTTTTTTCCGAAGACGCGCGCGCCCAGCCGGCGGCCGCGGGTTGCAGAGTCGCCAGAAAGGCCTCGGCGCTCGCCAGATAGTCGGCGCGTCGCTCGGCCGTCATCCGATCCCAATTGGCGTACATGTTGACCATCCGGTGGTTGCCGCGGAAGCGCCGCGCATTGCGATCGAGAAATGACCAGTAGAGCGCGTTGAACGGGCAGGCATCGGGCCCGGTCTTCTTCTTCACGTCGTAGCGGCAGCGCCCGCAATAGTCCGACATGCGATCGATATAGGCGCCGCCGCCGGCATAGGGCTTGGTGGCGAGGCGGCCGCCGTCGGCGTGCTGGCTCATCGCGATGACGTTGGGCAGCTCGACCCATTCATAGGCGTCGGCATAGACGACGAGGAACCAGTCGGCGACGTCCTGCGGGCGCACGCCGGCCAGCATCGCGAAATTGCCGAGCACCATCAGCCGCTGGATATGGTGCGCATAGCCATGGTCGCGGGTGGCGCGCACCGCCTCGGCAAGGCACAGCATCTGGGTCTCGCCGGTCCAGTAGAATTCGGGCAGGGGACGCGTCGCGCCGAGCGCATTGGCGTCCGCGACCGCGGGCATCTCCATCCAATAATAGCCGCGAATATATTCGCGCCAGCCGATGATTTGGCGGATGAAGCCTTCCGCCGCGTTGAGCGGCACGTCGCCGGCGGCATAGGCCGCGGCCGCCGCATCCGCGACCTCGCGCGCGGTCAGCAGCCCGAGATTAAGCGCCGGGCTCAGCCAGCTATGGTAGAGCCAATCCTGCCCGGCCACCATCGCATCCTGATAGGTGCCGAAATCGGGCAGCGCGGTGCGGACGAAATGCGCGAGCGCGGCGCGGGCATCGGTTGCGGTGACGGGCAGCGCGAAATGTTCGAGCCGACCGAAATGGTCGGCGAAGCGGTCGGCGACCAGCGCCAGCACCGCGCGGGTGGTCTCGTCGGGCGCGACCTGCAGCGGTTCGGGATAGTTGAGCCCGCGCTTGGGCGGCGCGCGGTTCTGCTTGTCGAAATTCCACGCCCCGCCTTCGGGCTTGCCGTCGGCGGTCATCAGCAGCCCGGTCTTGCGCCGCATCTCGCGATAGAAATATTCCATCACCAGATCGTGCCGGGCCTGCGCCCAGGTCTGATATTCGAGGATGCCGCAGACGAAGCGGTCGTCGGCGAGGACGTCGACGGGCAGGCCGAAGCGCGCCGCCCAGCCATCGATCATCGTCTTGACGCGCCACTCGCCGGACTCGACGATGCGGATCGTCGCGGGCCGGTGGCGCGCGACCGCGCGCGCCACTTCGCCGGTGAAGCTGCCGCTGTTCTCGGGATCGTCGAGCCGGATATAGTCGACCTGCCAGCCGGCCGCGCGCAGCTCGTCGGCGAAATGGCGCATCGCCGACAGGATCAGCGCGATCTTGCGCTTATGGTGCCGGACGTAGCGGGTCTCGTCCGCCACCTCCATCAGCAGCACCACGGCATCGCCCCGGTCGACTCCGGCCAGCGAGGCAAGCGTATGCGAAAGCTGGTCGCCGAGGACCGGGATGAGGATTGTCATATGCCCGCGCCAACGCGCGGATCGACCGGCGGATGCAGCGGCACGCGACGCGCCCGTCCGCGACGGCGCGGATCGCAGTGCGGGGCGCTTGCCCGCGGCCCCACAAGCGGGCAGGGGCAACGCCCAACCAGGGAGTTCAGACTATATGGCGAGCCGCCTCGAGATCGACCAAGCCAGCGTCACCGACAACGACATCGCCCGGCAGGTCGAGTTCACCGCCGAGATCGATGGCGACGAACGCGACTTCGCGGTGAAATATGACGTGTTCAAGGAGCTTAGCGGCGACGAGCCCGAAGACGACGCGCTCGAACTGTTCGAGCGGTTCAGCGACGAGATCCTCGACGCCTGCGCCGAGGCCGCCGCGCGTCAGCCGTCGGCCAATGTCGTGACGATCGACGAGGGCGATCTCGAATAGGCCGACCACCCGGCATCGAGGTGCTCGATCCGATCGCCTCTGGACAGGCCGCGGGGCAGGAGCGAGACGGCGGCATGCGTCTCGCTCTGCCTCTCCTCGTCCTGCTCGCGCTTGCGGGATGCGGCCGCCACGGCGTGCCGCTGACCCGCGAGCAGCTGGCGACGGTCCAGCGTGCGGTCGACAGCTGCACCGCGGCCTCCGCCAGGCTCACGCCCCATCTCAAGGCCAAGGATCATGCCGGCGCGCAGACCGCCGCGATCGATGCTCGCAACGGCTGTTCGGTCGCGCGCGGCGATGTCGTCAAGGCGGTCGGGACGGGCTCGCGGCTCGATGCCTGCTATTTCGCGATCGACCGGCAGGAGGCGGCGCAGGTCGCCGAACTCCGCAGCCTCGACGACCCGACGCTGGACAATGGCCGCGCCGTGCTGGCGGCGCTCGACGATGCGATCCGGCAAGGCGGCGCCTGCACGACGGCGATACATGCCGCGGCGCAAGGCGGCTGAGGCCAGGCTCCGCTGCGCCAACGGATAGTATCCGCCGCGGAGGGTCGGCACGGGCGCAAGGATAGAGCGCGTCCGCGAGCATGTCCGCCTCCGAGGCGCTTTAGCGAACCGCGCGCGACCGCCACGCGACGACCACAGCGTTACCCATCTGCCATGATGCGTTGCAATCGTAGCAATTTTCATTGTGCGGTTGCAAAATATTGCGTCCCTTTGCAATCTGCCGACACAATCTGGCCTGGGGACGGAGGCGTCTGACCTCTGCCGCGGGCCGGGCATCGAAGGGGTTCGATCATGACACAGGCACGTTTCCTCGCATGCACCGCTATGACCGCGCTCGGGCTGGCGCTGGTCGCCGGTCCGGCCGGTGCGCAGACCGGCACGCCGGCTGTGGCCGATCCCGCGCACACCGCCGAAGGGATCGCGCCCGCCGGTACGACGTCGGATGCGCCATCCCCGTCGAGCCCAGCGGCCGGCGACGAGATCGTCGTGACCGGCTCGCGCATCCGCCACAGTGCGCTCGACCAGCCGTCGCCGGTGACCTTCGTCGACCAGGCGGACATCGCGCGCACCGGTCTCTCCTCGATCGCCGACGTGCTGCAGCGCCTGCCGAGCTCGGGCGGCGGCCTCAACACCAAGAACAACAGCTCGGGCAATCTCGGCAACCCGCAGGACGGCGGCGGCGTCGGCGCCGGCGCGTCCGAGATCAACCTGCGCTATCTCGGCTCGAAGCGCACGCTGGTGCTGGTCGACTCGATGCGCGTGGTCAACGCCTCGTCGGCCTCGGGCGTGCCGGGTTCGGTCGATCTCAACACCATCCCGCAGGCGGCGATCGAGCGGGTCGAGGTGCTGCAGGACGGCGCCTCGGCGATCTACGGGTCGGACGCGATCGCGGGCGTGGTCAACATCATCACCAAGACCAAGCAGGACGGGCTCGAACTCAGCGCGCAGCAGGGGCTGTTCAAGCAGGGGGACGGCTATACGCAGAATTACGACATGTCGTACGGCTTCGGCAGCGCCAAGACCGGTACGCAGATCGTCATCGGCGGCAGCTACGTCCAGCAGAAGCCCGTGTTCGACGGCGACCGCGCCTTCTCCGCCTTTCCACATCCGTTCCTGACCGCCTGCGACAGCAATTGCTCGTCGGCGACGCCCAACGGCCGCTTCATCCTCAGCGACAGCCAGGATTATACGCTGAAGGCACCGGTCGCCGGCCGCCCTGCCTACAATCCGCTCGATCCGACCGGTGCCGCCAGTTCGTTCAAGGATTTCACCACCGCCGACCGCTATAATTTCGCGCCGACCAACTATCTGCTGACGCCCTACAAGCGCTATTCCGCCTTCGCCAATGTCGAGCAGCCGTTCAGCGACGCGATCAAGTTCAGCGGCAAATTCTTCTTCAACCGTCGCGTCTCGGCCAACCAGGCGGGGCCGCTTCCGCTGTTCATCGGGCCCGACGCGGGCAACGGCAATCTGCTCGACACGATCACGATCGACGGCAGCAACCCCTATAATCCGTTCGGCACGCTGTCGGCGGGCGGGGCGGGCCAGCCGCCGGCCAATTACGAGTTCGTCGCGCGGCGCCTCGTCGAAGGCGGCCCGCGCCATTATTCGCAGACCGTCGACACCTATTACGGCACCGCGACGCTGAGCGGCAAATTCCCGTTGCTCGGCCACGACTGGTTCTGGGACGTCAACGGCGTCTACGGCACCACCCATGCCGCGCAGACCTTCACCGGCAACGTCAACGCCGCGCATGTCGCCGAGGCGCTCGGGCCGATCGCCGACTGCACCGGCGCCTGCGTCCCGCTCGATCTGTTCGGCGGCGCGGGCTCGATCACGCCCGCGCAGTACAATTACATCGCCTTCACCGAACATGACCGTTCGATGCAGCGGATCTGGGACGGCACCGCCAACCTGACCGGCACGCTGTTCGATCTGCCCGCGGGCCCGGTTGGCATCGCGCTCGGCTACGAGCATCGCGATCTCAAGGGCTCGTTCACCCCCGATCCGGTGATCCAGGCCGGGCTCGGCGCCGACATCCCCGCGCAGGCGACCGCGGGGCAATATAATGCCGACGAGGTCTACGGCGAGCTCTCGGTGCCGGTGCTCAAGGACAAGCCCTTCTTCGAGATGCTCAACGGTTCGTTCGCGGCGCGCTATTCCAACTATTCGCTGTCGGGTTCGAAGGTGACGCTCAAGGCCGGCGCCGACTGGAAGCCGACGCGCGACCTGCTGCTGCGCGGCAGCTATGCGCAGGGCTTCCGCGCCCCCTCGATCGGCGAGCTGTTCGGCTCGCTGTCGCGCTTCGACGATCCCGTCACCGATCCGTGCGACTTCATCAACGCGCCTGGCGTCGCCGCCAACGTCCGCACCAACTGCATCGCGCACGGCGTGCCGGCCAGCGGCACCTACACGCAGCAGGGTGGCCAGCTGCCGGTGCTGACCGGCGGCAACGAGGCGCTCAAGCCCGAGACCTCGCGCAGCTTCACCGCAGGCGGCGTCTACGGCGCGTCGTGGGCGCATGACTGGGCGCGGGTGCTGACCTTCGAGGCGAGCTACTTCCACATCAAGGTCAAGAACGCGATCGGCGCAATCGACGCGACCACATTGCTCAACCGCTGCGCCGACACCGGCGACGCGCTGAGCTGCGCCGCGATCACGCGCAGCGCCGACGGCCAGGTCACGCAGATCGTCGGGACGCTGCAGAACATCGCGGGGATCAAGACCGACGGGCTCGACCTCAACTTCAACTATCGCTCGCCGACCACCAAGATGGGCAGCTTCGGCCTCTATTGGGCCAACACGCTGCTGTTCAGCTATGCCGACAGCGTGCCGTCGTCGGACGGGACCACCACGACCAAGCGGCAGGGCACCGAGTCAGGCAGCCAGGCCTATCCCAAGTACAAGTCGGTCGCGACGCTCGACTGGTCGCTGGGCCAGTTCACCGCCTCGGTCACCGGGCGCTATTTCAGCAAGGTGCATGAATCGACCGGCGACTTCATCGGCCACGAACTCGGCCGCCGGCTTTACGGCGATCTCCAGCTGGTCTGGGACACCAAGATCGACCGGCGCGACTTCAGCTTCTCGGTCGGCGTCAACAACATCGCCGGCACCGCGCCGCCCGCTTGCTACAGCTGCCAGCTGAGCAATTACGATCCCGCGCTGTACGACCTGCCGGGCCAATTCTTCTATGCCCGCGTCGGGGTGAAGCTCTGATCGCCTAGCGCAGGCGGCGATGCGGCAGGCCCGCGGACGGGCCGGCCGCATCGTCCTGCCGATATCGCACCAGCGATTGGGGACGTGTCTCGCCGCATTCGCGTCACGGCGTATCGCTGGGCCAACATGGATCAACCGACGCTAAATTGTTCCGGCGCCGTCTTTTTGTTAGGGTAATGCCGATCGTGGAACCGATCGTGCGTTGGCTCTTTCCATTTGTTGGACAAGCTGATGCAACGCGCCATCGGCGCTGGTGTCGGATTGGGAGCGTAGCGATGAACGACGTCAAGACTCCGCCGCCCGAGCGGCCTGGCGAGGAAGATCGTATCGCCGTCCTCGCCGACAAGCTGGTCGAGACGTTCGGCGCGCATGCCTGCGACGTGATCGAGCGGCAGATCGACGTTCACGACAGCGATGAGGGTCGCGCTACATGGATCGCAATTTGGGAACGGCTTTGTTCCCCAGCAGCCCGCCGCGCATGATCCGGATCGAGATCTGCAGCTGATCGGCACAATAGACGTCGACCTTTGCCGGCCGCTCCCCGTCGGCGTCGGGGCGATGCGCGTCCAGTCCATCCGCCAGCCGGATCGCATAGCTCGCCGCGTCGCCCAGATTTTCACATTCAGCCTGTAACTCGCGCGTATCGTTTACGTGCACGAGATACACCGCGAACACCCCCACTGCACCCCTCCGGTGACGCCCAGCGCTGGTTCAATTTCCAGCACGGGCTTAAAGTTCCGCAGCTCGCGGGCACGCCCCGAGAAAAGCCGAAGTTAACCCAGCCGGGACGGTTATTCCTTAACTTCTGTAAGGTTTTGAGCGTGCTGACCGCAGCGGAGAGCGCGCCATGCGCGACGGGGCGACGCGCGATCGTGCCCGGTGTCGAGACCGAAATCTCGTCGCGGATGGTCCGTCGTTCGGCTAGTGGCGAGGCCCGTAGCGGCTCGATTCGACCGATACGACGGCACCGGCGTGGTCGCCGAGCGGAATTGCGGCGGTACCGTAAAAATCGCGCGCGCCGCCGGTGCCGATCATCGCGCCGACCTCGCCGTGGATCTGCCGCCCGCCGGTGCCCGCACCGCCCAGCCCGGCGCGGGCCGCATCGACGGTCGCCTCGGTCTGGTGCGCGGCGATGTCGGCTTTCTCGTCCGGCGTCAGGCGAAGCGTCTCGACGGTCGATGACGGCGCCGACTGCGCCAGCGCGGGCGCGGCCATGACCAGCGCGAGCGCGAGGGCCCCGGCAGATCGGATCGCTGTCATGCTCGCCCCGGTTGCATCATGGACACAAGCTTTAGCGGATCGGCACGCCGATAGGAATGCGGCGCTGGTCAGCTCTTCGGCAGATCGCGCGCCGACCAGCCGCCGCCCAGATCCTCGACCAGCACCACGCTCGACTGCAGCCGCTCCTGCAGCACGGTGAGCACATTTTGCGAGGCGGTCAGCGCGGTCGCCTGCGCGGTGATCACGGTGGTGTAGTCGACCGTGCCCTCGCGATACTGGTTGAGGTCGAGCTGCACCGCCTGGCGGGCCGAGGCCTCGGTCTGCAGCAGCACCGCCTGCTCCTGCTGGTAGACATGCAGGGCGGACAGCTCGTCCTCGACGCCCTGGAAGGCGGTGAGCACGGTCTGGCGGTAGGTGGCGACCGACTCGTCATAAGCGGCGCGCTGCTCGCGGACCCGGGCGCGGCGTGCGCCGAAATCGATCAGCGTGTCGGCGAGCTCGGCGCCCACCGACCACAGGCTCGCCGCCGAGGTGAACAGGCTGCCGATGCTCGAGGCGCCGCTGCCATAGTCGCCCGAAAGGGTGAGGCTGGGATAATAAGCAGACACGGCCACGCCGACCAGCGCGTTGGCCGAGGCCATGCGGCGCTCGGCCGCCGCGATGTCGGGGCGTCGCTCGAGCAGCGACGAGGCGACGTCGGTCGGCGCCACCGGCACGTCGCGCGCGAAGGTGGCGGGGGTGATCGTCAGCGCGGCGGGGGGCACGCCGACCAGCACCGCGATCGCATGTTCCATCGCGCTGCGCCGGACGCCGACGTCGATCAGCTGCGCCTGCGCGGCATAGAGCTGGGTCTGCGCGGTGATCACCGCCGAGCGCGCCTGCGTGCCATAGGTATATTGGTTGGTCGTGACGGTCAGGAATTTCTGATAGTCGGCGACGGTGTCGTGATAGAGGCGCGACTGCTCGTCGAGCACGCGCAGCGCGAAATAATCCTCGGCGAGCGACCCTTGCGCGGCGAGCCGGGCATTGGCGAGATCGGCGGCGCTCGCCTGCGCGAGCGCCGTGTCGCTCTCGACGGTGCGGCGGACCTTGCCCCACAGATCGGGAACCCAGCTGGCCTCGAGCTCGGCGACATAGGTGGTGCGGATCGAGGTCCCGCTGGAGCTGGTCGTGGTCGCGCCGGCACCGGTCGTGCCGGTGCTGCCGGTCGTTCCGCTGCTCGTCCCTGTCGTGCTGGTGCTGGTCCCGGTGCCGGTGGTGCCCGCCCCGGTCGTCCCCAGCGAACTGATGCCATTGGGTTCGCGGCTGTGCGTCGCGCTGCCCTCGGCGCCGATCGTCGGGAAGAAGGACGACCGGGCCTCGGCGACGACCTGGTGGGCCTCGCGGTAGGCGGCCTCATATTGCGCGACGGTCTGGTTGGAGGTCGCGACGCGCTGCTCGAGGCTGTCCAACTGGGCGTCGTGGAACATCGACCACCAGGCGCCGCGATCGATCGCGTCGGCGGGCTGGCTCGGCGCCCAGCCTGCCGCCTCCTTGAACCGCGGCGAAACCGGCGCGGTCGGCCGATGATAGTTGGGGCCGACGGTGCAGCCGGCGAGCGCCGCCAGCGCCGTCCATCCCGCCAGCCTGTTGAGCGATGTCCTCATGCCGTCACCGGGGCAGAACCGCCGTCACGGTCGGGGCGTGGATGGGCATCGCCTTCGGACTCCTGCTCGCGATTGGGGCGCAGCTTGTCGAGATAGGTATAGACCACCGGCGTGGTGAACAGCGTGAGGATCTGGCTGACCAGCAGCCCACCGACGATCGCATAGCCCAGCGGCTGGCGGAATTCGGAGCCGGTGCCGCTCATCAGGATCATCGGGATGCCGCCGAACATCGAGCAGGCGGTGGTCATCAGGATCGGCCGGAAGCGCTGCGCCGACGCCTTTTTCGCGGCGTCCTCGGCAGAGAGATGTTCGTCGCGTTCGAGCCGCATCGCGACGTCGATCATCATGATGCCGTTCTTCTTGACGATGCCGATCAGCAGGATGATCGCGATGATCCCGATCACATTGAGGTCCTGTCCCGCGAAGCGCAGCGCGAGCAGCGCCCCGACACCCGCCGAGGGCAGCGTCGACAGGATCGTCAGCGGGTGGATGAAGCTCTCGTAGAGCACCCCCAGGATCACATAGACCGCGATCAGCGCCGCGAGGATCAGCACCGGCTCGGTCGACAGCGACTGCTGGAACGCCTGTGCATTGCCCTGGAACGCGCCGGTCAGCGCACTCGGCGCGCCGAGCGTGTCGCGCGCATCCTGCACCGCCTTGGTGGCCTGGCTGAGCGAGATGCCGGGCGCCAGGTTGAAGGACAGCGTGGTCGAGGGATATTCGCCCTGGTGGTTGACGGTCAGGCTGCTGGTGCCCGACTGGGTCGCCTTGACGAACAGCGACAGCGGCACGCTCTTCCCGGTCGTCGTCGAGAGGATGTAGAGCGAATTGAGGATGTCGGGCGAGGCCTGCATCCGGGGCGGCGCCTCGACGACGATGTGATAGCTGTTCTGCTGCGTGAAATATTGCGCGACCTCGTCCTGGCCCAGCATCTCATAGACCGCGCTGTCGATCTGCGTCGGGGTGATGCCGAAGCGCGCGGCGGCGTCGCGGTCGATCTGCAGATTGAGCGAGCCCGCCTTGGACTGCTGGTCCGAGCTGACGTCCTTGAGATCGGGCTCCTTCTGCAGCGCCGCGAGCAATTTCGGCGACCAGCTGTTGAGCTCGGTCAGGTCGGTGTCGGACAGCGTGTACTGATATTGCGCCTGGCCCGCGCGGCCGCCGACATTGATGTCCTGCGTCGCCTGGAGGAAGGTCTGCGCGCCGACGACCTGGGCGAGCTTGGGGCGCAGCCGCGCGATGATCTGGTCGGCGGTCGCCTCGCGGCCGCTGTCCTTGGGCTTGAGCGCGATGAACAGATTGGCCTGGTTGGCGCCGCCATTGCCGACGAACATGCCGACGCCGGCGACGCCCGGATCCTGGCCGATGATGCGCCCGACCTGCTCGACCTTGCTATGCGTGCCGGTGAAGCTGTTGTCCTGCGCGGTGAGCATGACGCCGCTCAGGAAGCCGGTATCCTCCTGCGGGAAGAAGCCGGTGTTCGAGGTCGCATAGAGGATCACCGCGGCGACCAGCGTCAGCAGGAACACGATCAACGTCGGCAACCGGTGGTGCATGACGATGTCGAGCCCGCGCTCATAGCGTTCGTCGAGCCATTTGAAGCCGCGTTCCAGCGCCTTGGTGGCGCGGTGCGTCGGCGGTGCCGGGCGCTTGAGGAACTGGCTGCACAGCATCGGGGTCAGCGTCAGCGTCAAGGCCATCGAGACCAGCACCGCGGCGCTGAGCGTCACGGCGAACTCGCGCATCAGCAGCCCGACGACGCCGCCCATGAACATCAGCGGGGTGAACACCGCGATCAGCGAGATCGAGATCGACAGGATCGTGAAGCCGACCTCGCTGGCGCCGGCGAGCGCCGCCTCGAACGGGCTCGCACCATGCTCGATATGCTGCCAGATCACCTCGACCATGACGATCGCGTCGTCGACGACGAAGCCGACGCCGATGCTGAGCGCCATCAGCGACAGATTGTCGAGACTGTAGCCGAGCGGCAGCATCACCGCCGCGGCCCCCAGCAGCGCGAGCGGGATCACGGTGCTCGGGATCAGCGTCGCGCGAACGTCGAGCAGGAAGACGAAGATCACGATCACGACGAGCACGACCGTGATGATCAGCGTCTTCTCGACGTCGAGCACCGCGGCGCTGATCGTTTGCGTGCTGTCGCGCAGGATGTGGACGGCGATGCCCGGCGGGATGTTCTGCTCGAGCTGCGGCAGCTGCTTGCGGATCGCCTGCACCGTCTTGATGACGTTGGCGCCGGGCTGCCTGAAGATGACGAGCAGGATGCCCTGATCGGCCTTGAAGCCCGCATCGTCATTGGCCTTGCCGGGAAAGACCCAGGCGCCGACCTGGTTGTTCTCGACGCTCGGGATCGCTTGCCCGACGTCCGAGATCTTGATCGGCGCGCTGTTGCTGTAGCCGATGACGAGATTCTGCCAGCCGCTGGCGTCGAGGATCTGGTCGTTGGCGTAGACGGTCAGCCCCTGGTTGGGGCCGGTGATCGAGCCCTTGGGCGCATTGGTGGTCTGCGCGACGATCTGCGCGCGGATCGTGTCGATCTGCAGGCCGCGCGCGGCGATCTTGCGCGGATCGAGCTGGATCCGCACCGCGGGCTTCTGCTGGCCGCCGATATTGACGAGGCCGACGCCCGAGATGCGCGACACCTGCTGCGAGAAGATCACGTCGGCATAATTGTCGACCTGGTCGAGCGGCAGCGTATCCGAGGTCAGCGACAGGATCATGATCGGCGGATCGGCCGGGTTGGTGCGGCGGATCGTCGGCTGAGCGGGCAGGTTGGTGGGCAGCTGCGCGCTCGCCGCGTTGATCGCCGACTGGACCTGCTCGAAATCCGAATCGATGCTCTGGTTGAGCTGGAACTGGAGCGTGATGCTGGTCGTGCCAAGCGAACTCACCGAGGTCATCTGGCTGATCCCCGGGATCAGCGAGAATTGCCGCTCGAGCGGGGTCGCGACGTTGGACGCCATCGTTTCGGGACTGGCACCGGGCAGGCTCGTCGACACCTGCAAGGTCGGGAAGTCGACATTGGGCAGGGCTGCGACCGGCAGGCTGAAATAGGCGACGAGGCCGACCAGCAGGATCGCGACCGCGAGCAGCGTGGTCGCGACCGGGCGCTCGATGAAGGGGCGCGAGAGGCTCAAGCGCCGGCCTGCTGCGGTGCGGTCTGCACGACCCGGACGACCGAATTGGCCTTGAGCGTCATCGCGCCGTCGGTGACGACGATGTCCCCCGGCTTCACCCCGCTCTTGACGGCGGTCATCTGGCCTTCGGCGCCCTCGACGACGATCGGTCGCATCACCGCCTTATTGCCTGGGCCGACGATGAACACGAACGTCCCCTTCGGCCCGCGATTGATCGCGTTGGTGGGAATGATCGTGGCGTTGGCGAGGGTCTGCGTCGCCAGCTTCACGTCGACGAACTGACCCGGCCAGAGCGTCTTGCTGTCGTTGACGAAGCGCGCCTTGAGCTCGACGGTGCCGGTTGCCGGATCGACCTTGTTGTCGGCGATGCGGACCTCGCCCGAACCGAGCAGGGTGTTGTCTTCCTGGCTGTAGGCCTGCACCGCGAGCGGCTTGCGGAAGCCGTTGGTGAGCGCGCCGATGCGCTGGAAATCGCCCTCGGGGACGGTGAAGGTCACCGCGATCGGCTGGATCTGGTTGATCACGACGATGCCGCTGCCGGTCGAACTGGTCGGCGAGGTCGTGCTGGTCGCCGCCGCCGTGCTCGGCGTGCTCGCGGTCGAACCGCTGGCGCTGACGATGTTGCCCGGATCGACGAGCCGCACGCCGGCGCGGCCGGTCACCGGCGAGACGATGTGGCACCAGCGCAGGTTGACGCGCGCCGCGGCGACGGTGCCCTTGTCCAGCTGGACGGTGCCCTGGTCCTGCGCGACGGTCGCCTCTTGATCCTCGACGGTCTGGCGCGCGATCGAGTCCATCTGCTGGAGATGCTGGTAGCGGATCAGGTTGCGCTGTGCGCCGGCGAGCGTCGCCTGGTCGCGGTGCAGCGTGCCCTCGGCTTGCTCGAGCACGGCTTGATAGGGGGCCGGGTCGACTTCGGCGAGCACCTGGCCGGCATGGACCTCGCTGCCCTCGGCGAAGTTGACGCGGAGCAGCTTGCCGCTGACCTGCGCGAAGATCGTGTCGCTGGTCCAGGCCTGCGCCGCGCCGAGCGCGGAGACCGAGATCGGCAGGTCGCGCGACGCCGCGCGGACCGCGGTCACCGGGATCGGCGGCGGCGGGGCGGCCTTCTGCGGCTTTTGATGGAAGATCGCCCAGCCAATCAGCGCGAGCACGATGCATCCGAGGATGGCGAACACCCAAAAGCGCCGGCGCCGCGCTGCGACCATTCACGTCTCCAGTTCGATCATGACGGCCGCTGTGGCCGCAGAGGCGGGTGCGACCACGACGTGGCTGCGGGATTTCAGGCGAGAGGCTTAATCCCGCCGATAGCGATTATCCGATTGCAATTGTGACATCCACCGATTGCAGCATTATTTCCACGTAATCATTGTGCCGGCTCGCGTCATCGCCTGCAACGCGATCCGCGCGCGGACGCCCGGGCCGCCCACCCATTCATCGCTCCCGCGAAAAGCGGCGGCGCGGCGCGTCCGCGGGTGGCGGTGGCGATTGCCGGATGGCAGTCCACCGCTACGCGCCGGGGGGAAATCGCATGACCGATGCCAGGACGAGCCGCGATCTGCCCGAGACAGGTCGGCGGCGTGACGACGCGGCGCGCCGGACTGCTGCGATCCTCGGCGACGGGCCGCGGCTCCTGCCGGTCGAGATCGACGGGCATTCGGCGGGACTGCGGTTGATCATGCAGCGCATGGCGCAGGTCAATGTGGCGCTCGACTGCCCGGAGACGGCGGCGGTCACCGACTATCTCGCCGCCGACGGGAGGCCGGAAGGCGCCGATGCGGCGACCGCGGCGGCGCTCTCCGAGATCGTGCTGACGATGGTGCGCCATGCCGAGCTGTTCGCGGTGCAGACCGACGTCGGCATCCAGTTGCTGGCGAGAGGGACGCTGTCGGCGCGCGACCGCGAACTGGCGATCCTCCGGATCGGCTGGCTGTGCCGTGCACCCTATGAGTGGGGCGAGCATGTGCTGGTCGCGAAACGGATCGGGATCGGCAGCGAAGAGATCGAACGGGTCACGCACGGCGCCGGCGCCGAGGGATGGAGCGCGCACGAGCGCGCGATCCTGCGCGCGGTCGAGGAGCTCTTCGAAGATGCGATGATCAGCGACGCGACTTGGGCGACGCTCGCGGCGACGCTCGACGAGCGGCAGCTGATCGAGCTGCCGATCCTGGTTGGCCAGTATCAGACCGTCGCTTATTATCAGAACGCGCTGCGGCTCCGGCTGCACAACGACAATGCCGGGCTCACCGCGCGCTAGGGGCTGGGATCATGCTGACCGTTCACCATCTCGGCGTCTCGCAGTCGGAACGGATCGTCTGGCTGTGCGAGGAACTGGGCGTCCCCTACGATCTCGTCCGCTACGAGCGCCTGCCGAGCATGGCGGCGCCGCCCGCCTATAAGGCGCTGCATCCGGTCGGCACCGCGCCGGTCATCACCGATGGCGACCTGGTCCTCGCCGAGACCGGCGCGATCGTCGACTATGTCGCGCGCCGCCACGCGGCGGGGCGGTTGCTGCTCGGCCCCGATCATCCGGACTTCGCCGACTTCCTGTTCTGGTTCCATTATGCCAACGGATCGATGATCCCCGCCTTCATGATGGACATGACCGCGCAGCGGCTCGGCGCGCCGCGCAGCAGCGATCGCAGCGACATCGCCTTCGCGCTGGTCGAGCGCCGGCTCGGCGCGGCGACCTGGTTCGCGGGCGACGACTTCACCGCCGCCGACATCATGATGGTGTTCCCGCTGACCCGCGCACGCGCCGCCGCGGGTCGCGACATTGCCGGGCTGCCGAATCTGGCGGCCTATCTCGAACGGGTGCGCGCGCGTCCCGCCTACCAGGCCGCGATGGCGAAGGCCGAACCGGGCGGCGCAGAACCGGACGGCGCGCAGGCCTGATCGACCGGCGGCGGGTTCAATGCGGCAGCGATCGCCGCAACGCGAAGATGACGAACCCGAACAGGAAGACGACCGCGAGCAGCCCGACGAGCTTGGCCCAGACGATCAGCGCGTCGCGGCGGGGCGAGGAGGGGCGTTCGGCCACTTAGCCCGCCGTTTCCATGCGTCGATCGATCACGGCTGTCCCCCTGGCGCGACCCTCCGCGCCGGTCCCGCCGATGTCAATCCATGGGCACTGCGTATAGCGCTTTTGGGGCAGACAGCGACACGCGAGCGGGACGACATCGGGGTGCGCTACCGTCACCAGCCGCGATCGGCCGACGCTCCGCGTGCCCAGGGGTTCGAAGCCGCGGGCGCCCGGGTCTCTCGCGCGGTGCCGGCAAAGGACCAATCTCGGGCAGCTGGCATCTTGCCGGTTCGGGCATCGCCTGCTATCTGAATTGTCTGAGTAATAAAGGCGATATCAAGATGATCAAGGGCTCCATCCTCATCGGCGGGCAGGACCGCGTCGGCAGCAGCTTCTTCCAGGCGGTCGACCCCGCGACCGGCGAGCAGATCGAGCCGCCCTTCGCGTCCGCCGGTGCCGCCGAGGTCGAGCAGGCCTGCGCGTTGGCGGAGGCGGCGTTCGAAAGCTTCTCGGCGACCACGCCCGAGGCCCGCGCCGCCTTCCTCGACGCCGTCGCCGATCGCATCGCCGCGCTCAAGGACGATCTCGTCGCGCGCGCGATGCGCGAGAGCGGGCTGCCCAAGCCGCGGCTCGAGGGCGAGGTCGGCCGTACCGTCGGCCAGCTCCGCCTGTTCGCCGGCGTCGTCCGCCAGGGCGACTGGCTCGACGCGACGATCGATCCCGCCATGCCCGATCGCCAGCCGCTGCCGCGCGTCGATCTGCGCCGTGCCAATGTCGCGCTCGGGCCGGTCGCGGTGTTCGGCGCCTCGAACTTCCCGCTCGCCTTCTCGGTCGCCGGCGGCGACACCGCCTCGGCGTTCGCCGCCGGCTGCCCGGTGGTGGTCAAGGGCCATCCCGCGCACCCCGGCACCGGCGAGCTGGTCGCGCGCGCGGTCAGCGAGGCGGTTGCCGCCTGCGGGCTGCATGAGGGCGTCTTCTCCTATCTGCCCGGTCCCTCGATCGAGCTCGGCGGCGCGCTGGTCGCCGATCCGCGGATCAAGGCGGTCGGCTTCACCGGTTCGCGCGGGGGCGGCCTCGCGCTGCTCAAGATCGCTTCCGAGCGGGCGGAACCGATCCCGGTCTATGCCGAGATGTCGAGCATCAACCCGGTGATCCTGCTCCCCGCGGCGCTCGAGGCGCGCGGCGACTCGATCGCGACCGGCTTCGTCCAGTCGCTGACCATGGGGGCGGGCCAGTTCTGCACCAATCCCGGGTTGCTGATCGCGATCGACAGCCCCGCGCTCGACCGCTTCGCCGAGGCGGCGGGCGCGGCGCTGACCGCCAGCGCGCCGGTGACGATGCTCACCCCCGGCATCCATTCGAGCTTCGAGCAGGGCGTCGCGGCGCTCGAATCGCACAAGGCGGTCAAGGTCGTCGCGCGCGGCTGCGTCGGTGACGGCGTCAACCAGGCGCGCGGCGCCTTGTTCGAAACCGACGCGGCGAGCTTCCTCGCCGACCCGGTGCTCGGCCACGAGGTGTTCGGCTCGTCCTCGGTGCTGATCCGCTGCCAGACCGTCGCCGAGATCAAGCAGGTGATCGCCGGGCTCGAGGGCCAGCTCACCGCGACGCTGATGATGGACGAGGCCGATCATGCGATGGCCGCCGAGCTGGTCATGCCGCTCGCCGCCAAGGCCGGCCGCGTGCTCGCCAATGGCTGGCCGACCGGTGTCGAGGTCAGCCATGCGATGGTCCATGGCGGCCCCTATCCGGCGACCTCGGACGGCCGCACGACCTCGGTCGGCAGCCTCGCGATCGCGCGCTTCCTGCGCCCGGTCTGCTTCCAGAACCTGCCTGACGCGCTGCTTCCCGCCGCGCTGCGCTCGGACAATCCGTGGCAGGTCGCGCGCCGCGTCGACGGCGTCGTCGCCCGCGGCTGATCGCCATGCCACCGGGCGGGGTTGCGACCCCGCCCGGATCGGCGCCGCCTGTTTGTGAGAGGAAGAAACTTGGCCCTGTCGCTCGTTCAGTTCCGGGAGGCCGGCGGGCGCGGTGTCGCCGCGCTCGGCGATCATGGCGCGCGGCGCGTCGTCGGCGCGACCAGCGTGCTCGATCTCGCCCGCGCGGCGATCGCGGCGGGGCAGGGGCTGGCCGAGGCGGTCGCGGCGGCGGGTGACGGCGGCGCGGTCGATCTCGATACGGTCGAGCTGCTCGCGCCGATCGACCATCCCGATACCGCGCATCTGCTGCTGACCGGCACCGGGCTCACCCATCTCGGCTCGGCCGAGGGCCGCGACCAGATGCACCGCGCCGCCAAGGACAATCCCGAGCCGACCGACTCGATGAAGATGTTCCTGATGGGCGTCGAGGGCGGCAAGCCCGCCGACGGCGGCGTGGGCGCGCAGCCCGAATGGTTCTACAAGGGCGACGGCTCGTGCCTTGTCGCGCCGAACCAGCCGATCGCATCGCCGGCCTTCGCGCTCGATGCGGGTGAGGAGCCCGAGATCGCCGGCGTCTATCTGATCGACGCCGACGGCATGCCGGTGCGCCTGGGCTATGCCCTCGCCAACGAGTTTTCGGATCATGTCACCGAGCGCGGCAATTATCTGTGGCTGGCGCACAGCAAGCTGCGCCAGGCGGCACTCGGCCCCGAGCTGCTGGTCGGCGACCTGCCCGCCGACGTCCGCGGCACCAGCCGGATCGTCCGCGACGGTGCGACGATCTGGGAGAAGCCGTTCCTGTCGGGCGAGGCCAACATGTCGCACTCGCTCGCCAACCTCGAGCATCATCATTTCAAATATGGGCTGTTCCGCCGCCCGGGCGATCTCCACGTCCATTTCTTCGGCACCGCGACGCTGTCGTTCAGCGAAGGCGTCCGCACCGAGCCCGGCGACGTGTTCGAGATCGAGGCGGCGCCGTTCCGCCTGCCGGTGCGCAACCCGATCGCGATCGCCGCGCCCGTGCCGGTCGCGGTGAGGGCGCTCTGATGGCGGTCAAGCTCGCCGTCGTCGGCCTCGGCAAGATCGCGCAGGACCAGCATCTCCCCGCGATCGCGGCGTCGTCGGACTTCGACCTGCTGTGCGGTGCCAGCATCGCCGGCGAAAGCCCGCGCGGCTGCACCTACCGCGACATCGAGACGATGCTCGAATCCGAGCCCGACATCGCGGCGGTGTCGCTCTGTCAGCCGCCGCAGGTCCGCTTCGCCGCCGCGCATGCGGCGCTGCTCGCTGGCAAGCATGTCCTACTCGAAAAGCCGCCGGGGGCGACGCTGAGCGAGGTCGAAGCGCTGGTCGATCTGGCGGCCGAGCGCGGGCTGACGCTGTTCGCCGCCTGGCACAGCCGCTACGCGCCCGCGGTCGCGCCGGCGCGGCAGTGGCTCGCGGGCAAGACGGTCGAGGCGGTGCGGATCACCTGGCGCGAGGATGTCCGCGTCTGGCATCCCGGCCAGACGTGGATCTGGCAGCCGGGCGGGCTCGGGGTGTTCGATCCCGGGATCAACGCGCTGTCGATCGCGTCCTATCTGCTGCCGGCCTTCCATCTCGCCGAGGGGACCTTGTCCTATCCCGCGAACCAAGCGGCGCCGATCGCGGCCGAACTCTGCTTCACCACGCTGGACGGCGCGCCGGTCATCGCCGACTTCGACTTCCGCCAGACCGGCCCGCAGACCTGGGACATCCGCATCGACACCGATGCCGGCGAACTGCTGCTGTCCAAGGGCGGCGGCGCGCTGGCGATCGCCGGCGTCGCGCAGCCGCTGCCCGCCGAGGCGGAATATCCCAGCCTCTACGCGCGCTTCGCCGCCTTGATCGCGGCCGGCGAGAGCGATGTCGACCTGCGCCCGTTCCGCCACGTCGCCGACGCCTTTCTGCGCGCGGGGCGGCGCGAGGTCGAAGCGTTCGTCGAATAGCGGCACGGGACTGGCGCATCGAACGCCGGGTCCGCGCCGCCACGCGGTAGCGCGCCTCACCGCAGGTCGAGCACCACCACCGATTTGGGCGGCAGCGCCACGCTCAGCGTGTCGCCGCTGACCGTGGCGCCGGTGAACGCGGTCGGCACCACGCCATCGGGCCGGTCGAACGTGTTGACCGTATCCATCGCCGGCGCGGTGAGGATCGTGCCGCCGACCTGCGTCGCGGTCAGCCCCGCCAGCCGGATCGTCACCGTCTGCGGCCGGTGCGGATCGAGATTGGCGAGGCCGACATGGACCTGCCCCGCGGTGTCGCGCACCGCCGAGGCGCTGACCGCGGGCATCGCGAACTCGTCCTTGTCATAATAGGGTGAGGAGAGCTCGATCGGCAGCGCGGTCGCGTCCTGCCAGGGCTTGTAGAGGTCGAACACCCAGTAGGTCGGGGTGCGCACCATCCGCGCGCCGTCGGTGAGCAGCATCGCCTGCAGCACGTTCACCATCTGCGCGATCGCGGTCATCTTCACGCGGTCGGCATGGCGCACGAAGATGTTGAGGTTGATCGCCGCGACCAGCGCGTCGCGCAGCGAATTCTGCTGGTAGAGGAAGCCGCTGTTGGTGCCGCGCTCGACATCATACCAGGTGCCCCATTCGTCGACGACCAGCCAGACGCGCTTGGCGGGATCATATGTGTCCATGATCGCGGCATGCCGGGTGAGCAGATCGTCCATCCGGAGCGTGTGCGCCAGCGTCGAGGCCCATTCATGCTCGGCAAAGCCCGTCGCCGATCCCTTATGCTCCCAGCTTCCCGGGAAGGTGTAATAATGCAGCGACAGCCCGTCGATCTGCTTGCCCGCTTCGCGCATCATCACCTCGGTCCAGTGATAATCGTCGGTGTTGGGGCCGCTGGCGATCTTCCGGATCGTCTGTCCGGCGGGCGGCTTGACGAAGGTCGCGTAGCGGCGGGTGACGTCCGCGCCATAGTCCGCGCGCATATTGCCGCCGCAGCCCCACAGCTCGTTGCCGATGCCGACATAGGGCAGCGTCCAGGGCGCCGGATGACCGTTGGCGGCGCGCTGCCTGGCGAGCGTCGAACCGGAGGGGGAGGTCATATATTCGACCCAGTCGGCCATCTCGGCGGGGCTGCCGTCGCCGACATTGCCCGAGACATAGGCCTGCGCGCCGAGCCGGTCGAGCAACCCCATATATTCATGCGTGCCGAAGGCGTTGGTCTCGGCGACGCTGCCCCAGTGCGTGTTGATCTTGACCGGGCGCTTGGCCGCGGGGCCGATCCCGTCGCGCCAATGATATTCGTCGGCGAAGCAGCCGCCCGGCCAGCGGATCGCGGGCACCTTGAGTTCGCGCAGCGCGTCGAGCACGTCGCGGCGATAGCCGTCGACATTGGGGATCTTCGAGCCCCGGCCGACCCAGATCCCGCCATAGATGCCGTGCCCGAGATGCTCGGCGAACTGGCTGAAGATCTGGCGGTTGACGCGCGGGCCGGGCTGGTCGGCATGGATCGTCATCGTCGCCGGTGCGGCCGTCCCGCCGGTCTGCGCGAGCACCGCGGCCGGCAACGCGGACGACAGCAGCAGCGCGGCGGCGACGCGCGCGACGCGGTGCCGGACGGACGGTGCGATGCGCATGATGATCCTCCCCTTATTTGTATGACAAGTGGGATAAGCAGTTGAGGACAGGCGATCAAGCGTCCGCCACCGTCTCTCGACAAGATCATGGCCGCCACCCATAGTCGCGCGACAACGGGGAGAGTGTGGGTTGGTGAGCAGGGGAACGCCGCGATTTGGGCGGCTGGGCGAGGCGTCGGGATCGCGGCGCATCCACGGCGCGATCGCGCATGACCTCGGCGTCGCGATCGTCAGCGGGGTCCATCAGCCGGGCGACATCCTCTCCGGCGAGATCGAATTCTCCGAGCAGCTCAAGGTGTCGCGCAGTGCCTATCGCGAGGCGGTGCGCATCCTCGCCGCCAAGGGGCTGGTCGAGAGCCGCCCCAAGACGGGCACGCGTGTGACCGAGCGCAGCCGCTGGCAGCTGCTCGATCCCGACGTGCTCGCCTGGTCGTTCGAGTCCGAGCCGAGCGAGGATTTCATCCGGGACCTGTTCGAGCTGCGGCTGATCGTCGAGCCCGCTGCCGCCGAGCTCGCCGCGCGGCGCCGCACCGAGCAGGATCTGGTGCATATGAGCGCGGCGCTCGAGGAGATGGCACGCTGGGGGCTTGCCGACGCGCAGGGCCAGGCCGCCGACCAGCTGTTCCACAACCGCATCCTGCAGGCGACGCGCAATGCGCCGCTGATCTCGCTGTCGAGCTCGATCGAGGCGGCGGTGCGCTGGACGACGATCTTCAAGCAGCGCAAGGGCAAGCTGCCGCGCGACCCGCTGCCCGACCACCGCCTCCTGTTCACCGCGATCGCCGCCGCAGACCCGGCCGCGGCGCGTGGCGCGATGACCGAGCTGGTCCACCTGGCGCTCGAGGATACGGCGATGTCGCTGCGCGCGTGAGGCGGGGCGGCGGGTGGTGGTAGCGGATGCCCGGCGCTGGTGGGAAGCGGACAGTCCTTTTGTTCGTCGTCCCGGACGTGATCCGGGATCCATAGACGCGGCATCCGCTATTGAGGCGCTGCGCCTATGGATTCCCGCTTTTGCAGGAATGACGGCAAGTGGTGGGGAGCGGTCATTCATCTCTGCCACTAGGCTAAACCTCGTTCTTGGCGAGATGGGCCAACACTCGGGCCAGCAGCGACGCGCACCTTGCCCTCGCTCGCTCGCTGTCGCCCAACGAGTTGCGGTCCAGAAGGGCAAAATGTCGTACGGCCGATCCGACTGGAAATTGCTTCCAGCTCAAGTCTAGCCATTCGGCGTTCGCATCTTGGCCACGCACGTTCCAGAAATGCTGTTCAACGCTGGCGCCTGTCCAAACGTCGCCTTTGGCGATCTCATACTCTGGATAGAACCATTGAACGACCCGCGACGTCGGATAGCACTGGCCGTAAGCCGGATTATCCGGACGCGTCTCCCCCATGTATGATGTTAGGTGGTCCCAAGAGGCCTCCAGCGCTCGCGTCAGAGCTGGCAATTCCACGTTAGGGGGAGCGATGGGCTGCTGCATGACGCAGTGATCGCTCAAGTCGCCGATGTCCGCAATTGGGCGGAAGGGGCGAGACCTATTTACCGTCGTAGCTGATCATGCCCAATCCAACGTAGCACACGC
>NZ_CALMAW010000023.1 GCF_937859915.1 uncultured Sphingomonas sp.
CCGCGAAGATCGTGTCGCTGCGCATCGGCTTGGCGCGCCCCGCCGCAGGTGCCCCGCCCTCGCCCGGCGCGCCGAGCCAGGCATAGCCGGCGGCCGCCACGCACAAGGCGGCGGCGACCAGCAACAGCGCGCCGCGGTCCAGCCGGCCCGGCCGCCATAGCAACAGCATCGCAAGCAGTGCGACGCCGGCGAAAATCAGCCAGCCGGTCATGCCCTGCGCCGCCGCCGCAAGGTGCCGCGTGCGACGAGCAGCCCGACCGCGACCAGCACCACGGGGGCCGCCCACAGCGGCCAGGTCACCGGATCCAGCGGTGGCTTGTAGCTCACCCAGCGGCCATAGCGCATCACCATCCAGGCGCGGATCGCCTCCGGCGTCTCGCCCGCCGCGATGCGCTGTCGGATGATCGCGCGCATGTCGCCGGCAAGATCCGCGTCCGAATCGGCGATCGACTGACCCTGGCAGACGACGCAGCGGATCGTCTGCATCAGCGCCTGTGCGCGCGCCTCCGCGGCGGGATCGGGCAATTGCGTGTAGGACAGAGGCTCGGGCGCCATCACCGGATCGGCGTACAGCACGGCCGGCGCCAGCAGCAGCAAAAGGGACAGCAGCCGCCTCATCGCGCCGCCTGCAGCGCCGCGAGCATGTCGGCGACGTCCTGCGGCCCGATGGCGCCGATATGCTGCGCGCGAATCACGCCCTTGCCGTCGATCACGAAGGTCTCGGGTACGCCCGACGAGCCCAGCGCCATCTGCACCCCCGACGTGTCGTCGAGCCCGATGCGATCATAGGGATCGCCGTTGCGTTGCAGGAAGGCCGCGAGATCCGCCGGCCGGTCGCGGACCGCGATGCCCTCGATCGCGACGCCCGCCTGTTTGAGCGCGAGCAGCTGCGGTGCCTCGCCGACGCAGGGCACGCACCAGCTTGCGAAGAAATTGACCAGTCGGGGCGTGCCGTCCCCAAAGCGCGCCGACCGGAGGCGGCCCGCGTCGCCGCGGCCCGAGGCCAGGTCGAAAGCCGGCAGCGGCCTGCCGACCATCTGCGAGCGGATCGCCGCGTCGTGCGGTGTGATCAGCCCGCTCGCGACCAGCGCCAGGATGATCAGGAAGGCGACCAATGGCAGCCACAACAGGATTCGGACGGTGCGCAGCGTCATCGCCTACCTCGCATAGCCATCGCGCTCGACGCGGACCCGGCGCCGCGGCAGCGCGCGCCCGAGCAGCGACAGCGCGCCGCCCAGCGCGATCAGCACGCCGCCCGCCCAGATCAGCGTGACGAACGGCTTCCACCATAGCCGCAGCTGCCAGCGACCGCCGGGCACGGGTTCGCCGACCACCGTATAGAGCTGGCCGTCGAGCCGCGTCGCAATCGCGCTTTCGGCGGTCTGCTGCGGCGGATTGTCGAAGGTACGCTGTTCGGGCGCAAGCGTGATCGGCGCGCCCGACCCGCGGGTCGCGATCAGCGTCGCCCGCACCGCGGTATAATTGGGCCCGGCGATCGGATCGATCGCGGCGAAGCGGATCGCATAGGGGCCGACATGCACCGTCTCACCGGGCGCCGCCGCAACCAGCGTCTCCCGGCTGAACGCGCTCTCCGAGGCCATGCCGGCGAGACTGACCGCGATACCGAGATGCGCGACGACCATACCCCAGGTGAACAGCGGCGTACGGCGCAGATTGCGCTTCCACAGCGGCGCGACGCTCGCCGCGGCGGTCCCCGCCGCGAGCACGAGGCCGAGCAGCGGCAGGATGCGCAGGCCGGGCAGCATGATCAGCACCGCGACCAGCGTCACGAGGACGATGGCGACCGGAATCGTGACGCGGCGACCGACCTCCGCCAATCGGTCGCGGCGCCAGCGCATCATCGGCCCCGCCGCCATGATCGCGACCAGGATCAGCGCCAGCGGCCCCGCCGCCGCGTTGAAATAGGGCGGCCCGACCGACAGCTTGTCGCCGGTCGCGCTCTCGACGAGCAGTGGATAGAGCGTCCCGATCAGCACGACGCCGAGGATCGCCGAGAGCAGCAGGTTGTTCGCGACCAGTGCGCCCTCGCGGCTGACCGGATCGAAGCGATTGCCCTCGGTGACGGTCGCGATCCGCGCGCCGAACAGGGCCAAGGCACCACCGATATAGAGCGCGAGCAGGACAAGGATGAAGGCACCGCGCCATGGATCGAGCGCGAAGGCGTGGACGCTGGTGAGGATCCCCGAGCGCACGAGAAAGGTGCCGACCATGCTCATCGAGAAAGCGACGACCGCGAGCATGACGGTCCAGGCGCGCAGCCCGTCGCGCGTCGCCAGGACGCTCACCGAATGCAGCAGCGCCGTCGCCGCCAGCCAGGGCATCAACGACGCATTCTCGGTCGGGTCCCAAAACCACCAGCCGCCCCAACCGAGCTCGTAATAGGCCCAATAGCTGCCCGCCGTGATGCCGAGCGTCAGGAAGATCCACGCGCCCAGCACCCAGGGGCGCATCGCGCGGGCGAAGGCGGGCCCGACGTCGCGGGTGAGCAGCGCGCCGACCGCGAAGGAGAAGGCGACCGACAGCCCGACATAGCCGACGTACAGCGTCGGCGGGTGGAAGGCCAAGCCGGGATCCTGGAGCAGCGGGTTGAAGCCGCTGCCCTCCGCGGGCGGTACGGGCAAGCGCTCGAACGGGTTGGACGAGAATAGCAGGAAGGCGAAGAAGCCGAGCGCGATCACGCCCTGCGCGCCGATCGTGGCGGCCAGCGTCCGCTCGGGCAGCCGCCGCTCGAAGATCGCCACCGCCGCGCCCGACAGCGCGAGGATGGTGATCCACATCAGCATCGAGCCCTCGTGATTCCCCCACGCGCCGGTGATCCGGTAGAGCAGCGGCAAGGTCGTCGCGCTGTCCTCGGCGACGAGCTTTACCGACAGGTCGGTCTGCGAGAAGACCAGCAGCAACATCGCGAAGGCGGTGACCGTCATTGCCGCCTGCACGATCGCAACCGGTCGCACCGCCCGCAGCAGCGGCTCGCCGCCGGCGCGCAGCGCGCCCAAGCCCAGCACCGCCTGCAGCAGGGCGAGCGCCGCCGCGATCAGCAGCGCGATCAGGCCGGTCTCGGCGATCACCGCTTCAGGCTCTTGGTCTCGTGCATCGACCCTGCGACCTGCGGCGGCATGTACCGTTCGTCATGCTTGGCGAGGATCGTGTCGGCGACGAACCGGCCGGGCGCGACGAATCGACCCTCGGCGACGACGCCCGATCCCTCGCGGAACAGGTCGGGGACGATGCCCTTGTATGTCGCCGCGACGGCGGCGATGCCGTCGGTCACCCGGAAATCGATCGTCACGCCGTCGGGCTCCCGCCTGAGCGAGCCCTTCTCGACCATCCCGCCGAGGCGGATCGCCTGCCCGCTCGCAACATGATCGCGTAGCGCGTCGCCGGGGCTGTAGAAGAAGCTCGCCTGATTGCGCAGCGCCGACATCGCCAGCAGGGCGGCGGCGACCAGCGCGCCGAGCGCGGTCAGCGTCAGCACCAATCTCTGATTCTTGGCCCTCACCGCCGTTTCAGGCTTTCTGCCGCGCGCTCGGCCCTGCGCATCCGCACGAGGCTGACCAGCGTCAGCGCGAGCGTGCCGACCCCGGCGACCGCATAGGCGGCGATCACGAACGGCCATTGGTTCACGCCGCGGCCCCCATGCGTCGCAGACGCGCCTCGAGCTTGGCGGTCGCCAGCAGCGTCCGCATCCGCATCAGCACGATCGCGACGAACAGCAGCGTGAAGCCCAATGTGGTCAGCGGCAACGGCCACAGGATTGCGCCGTCGATCGTCGAGCCGGTCAGCCCGATCGACTCGCCCTGATGCAGCGTGCGCCACCACAGGACGGAGAAATGGATGATCGGCAGGTTGATCGCGCCGACCAGCCCGAAGATCGCGGCGATGCGCCCGCCCGAGGCGCCGCTCGCGCCCCGCTCCGCTTCGGCGTCGGCGAGCGCGATATAGGCGATGTAGAGGAAGAACAGCACGAGCATCGAGGTCAGGCGCCCGTCCCATTCCCACCAGGTGCCCCAGGTCGGGCGGCCCCAGATCGAGCCGCTCGCGAGGCAGATCGCGGCGAACACCGCGCCGGGCACCGCGGTCGCGCGCGCCGCAACCGCGGCCAGCGGATGCCGCCAGACCAGCTCCGACACGCTCGCCGCGGCGATCCCGCCCCAGCCCGCCATGCCCAGCCAGGCGGCGGGAATATGGATGTACATGATCCGCACCGTCTCGCCCTGCAGATAGTCGGGCGGGGTCAGCGCCAGGCCGGCCGCCAGCCCGGCGACGACCAACGCCGCGCCGACCCAGCCGAGCCAGCCGGTCAGGGGGCGCGCAAGGCTCATAAAACGGGCGGGGTTCGCGAAGGCGTGCATGGTCGCGACCACTTTACGCGGAGCCGCGTCCGCGGGGAAGCCGGCTTTATGCGGCCGGCGCGCATCACGCACACTTGGCATCCTAAACTTGGTTCAGGATCCCGATACGCACCGCCTGACGTTCAAGCGGGACGCGTCTGGATCCTGGCCCTGGTCAGGATGACGATGTGGCGCTCACCCCCGCCCGATCAGCCGCTGCGCCATCCGGTCGGCGACGATCGACGAAGGCTCGGCGCTGGTCGCGCTTTCCTGCCATATCTGATCGAGTCGGCCCGGGATTTCGGCGATCCGCTTCTCGACCTCGGCACGGTCGCCATGTCCCAGATATTCGAGACCGACGTTGATGATGCCGCCCGCGTTGATGACATAGTCGGGCGCATAGGTGATTCCGCGCGCATGCAGCCGCCAGCCGTCCTCGGGAGTCGCGAGCTGGTTGTTGGCGCCGCCCGCGACGATCGGCGCGCGCAGCGCCGCGATCGTATCGGCGGTGAGGATCGCGCCCAACGCGCAGGGGCTGACGACGTCGGCCGCGATGCTCAGGATCGACTCGGCCGCCACCGCCTCGCCGCCGACCTCCGCTGCGAGCGCCTGCGCCCGGTCGCCGTTCACGTCGGCGAGCGTGAGCTTGGCGCCGTCCTTCGCGAGCAGCCGCGCGAGACCGCCACCGACGCTGCCGACGCCCTGGATCGCGACATGCACGCCCGCCATGTCGTCGCGCTTGAGCCCGCGCTTCACCGCCGCCTTGACGCCGAGATAGACGCCCATCGCGGTGAACGGGCCGGGATCGCCGCCGGCATCGCCCGCACCGGATACGGGCAGACCCGAGACATGCCTGGTCTGGCTGGAGATCTGCACCATGTCGGCATCCGAAATGCCGACATCCTCGGCGGTGACGTAGCGGCCGCCGAGGCTTTCGACCGCGCGGCCGAAAGCGGCGAGCAGCTCGGGCGTCTTGGCACCCGCCGGGTCGGCCAGGATCACCGCCTTGCCGCCGCCCATCGGCAGGCCGGCCATCGCATTTTTGTAGCTCATGCCCCGCGAGAGGCGCAGCGCGTCAGTGATCGCCTCGCCCGATTTGGCATAGGTCCAGTAGCGGCAGCCACCGGCCGCGGGGCCGAGCTTGCTCGAATGGATCGCGATGATCGCGGACAGGCCCGAGGCGGCGTCCCGGAAGAAGTGGACGCCCTCATGGTCGTCGAAATCGGGATAGTCCCAGGGAGCCATTACGCGCACACCTCATGGCCGGTCCTTGCGGATGACCATGGGAGCCCGGCTGATTCCATCCCCGATCACGACAACGCTGGGGACGATGGGGCGACCGACGGGTCTTGAACCCGCGACCTCCGGTACCACAAACCGGCGCTCTAACCAACTGAGCTACGGTCGCCACAAGCCGTCCACGGCAGCGTGCGCCCCCATAGGAGCGGCCGAGGCAGCGCGTCAAGGCATGGCGCGCGACATCGACGAGAAGGACGTGGTGGGCGCGACAGGGATTGAACCTGTGACCCCACCCGTGTGAAGGGTGTGCTCTACCGCTGAGCTACGCGCCCACGTCCTGGGTCCGGCCGCACCGAATGCCTGCCGGAGGGCGCGGTTAGCGCGCCGCGCTCAGGCTGTCCAGTATGCGATCGATTTTTGATGACGGGCGGCCAATCGCACCGCCGTCTGTCAATTTAAACGTCCGTTCTCGGCACCGCCGAACTCGCGTTTAGTTGACCGCGTCCTTGAGGCCCTTGCCCGCCTTGAACTTGGGCTGGGTCGAGGCGGCAATCGACATCGGCTCGCCGGTTCGCGGGTTGCGCCCGGTCGACGCCTTGCGCTTGCTCACGGAAAAGGTGCCGAACCCGACAAGCCGAACCTCATCGCCCTTCTTGAGCGTTCCGCTGATGCTCTCGAACACGCCCTCGACCGCCTTGCCCGCATCACTCCGCGTCAGGCCGGCCGTCTCTGCGACCGCGCTGATCAGCTCCTGCTTGTTCATCCCGAAACGCCCCCTGTCTCTGCTGCGACATGCATGCATTCGCCACTGCTGGTTCGCCCCTCCGAGCGGACCAGCAAGAAACGATCACATCGCACCGGGAGTCAAGCGCCCAGAGGTTAAGTTGCGATAAAGCGCGGCAATCAGTGGCGGATCGCCGGCTCGCCTCCCGCCTCATTACGCTGTCCGATGGCCGCGGCGGCAAGCTCGTCCGCCTCGGTCCATTCGATCGGCACGATCGGCGAGACCAGCGCGCGCGCCAGCACCTCGTCGAGGTGGCTGACCGGCACGATGGTGAGGCCATCGGTGATCGTCGCCGGGATGTCGACGAGGTCCTTTTCGTTCTCCGCCGGGATCAGCACGGTGGTGATGCCGCCGCGTAAGGCGGCGAGCAGCTTCTCCTTGAGACCCCCGATCGGCAAGACGCGACCGCGCAGCGTCACCTCGCCGGTCATCGCGACGTCGCGGCGCACCGCGACACCGGTCAGCGTCGAGATGATCGCGGTGGCAATGCCGATGCCTGCCGACGGTCCGTCCTTGGGCACCGCGCCTTCGGGGAGATGGATGTGGATGTCCTTGCGCGCGATCAGGTTCGGGCGGACGCCGTAGGCCGGCGAGCGCGCCTTGACGAAGGAGAAGGCGGCCTGGACGCTTTCCTTCATCACGTCGCCGAGCTTGCCCGTGGTCGAGATCAACCCCTTACCGGGCACGGTGACCGCCTCGATCGTCAGCAGCTCGCCGCCGACCTCGGTCCAGGCCAGGCCCGTGACCGCGCCGATCTGGTCCTCGACCTCGGACACGCCATAGCGATATTTCTTCACGCCCGCGAATTCGGCGAGATTATGCTCGTCGATCGTGATCGCATCCGCCTTCTTCTCGAGGATGCGGCGCAGCACCTTGCGCGCCAGCCGCGCGATCTCGCGCTCGAGCGTGCGGACGCCGGCCTCGCGCGTGTAATAGCGGATCAGGTCGGTCAGCCCGCCGTCGGTCAGCGTGAACTCGCCAGGCTTGAGACCATGCGCCTCGATCTGCTTGTCGAGCAGATGCGCCTTGGCGATCTCGAGCTTCTCCTGCTCGGTATAGCCTTCGAGACGGATGATCTCCATCCGGTCGAGCAGCGGCTGCGGCAGGTTGAGGCTGTTCGCGGTGCACACGAACATCACGTCGGAGAGATCGAGATCGATCTCGAGATAATGATCCTGGAACTTGGCGTTCTGCTCGGGATCGAGCACCTCGAGCAGCGCCGAGGCGGGATCGCCGCGGAAATCCTGGCCGAGCTTGTCGATCTCGTCGAGCAGGAACAGCGGGTTGGAAGTGCCCGCCTTCTTGAGGTTGGTGACGATCTTGCCCGGCAGCGAGCCGATATAGGTGCGGCGGTGGCCGCGGATCTCGGCCTCGTCGCGCACGCCGCCGAGCGACTGGCGCACGAACTCTCGCCCAGTCGCCTTGGCAATCGAGCGGCCCAGCGAGGTCTTGCCGACGCCCGGCGGCCCCACGAGGCAGAGGATCGGGCCCTTGAGCTTGTTGGTGCGCGCCTGGACCGCGAGATATTCGACGATCCGCTCCTTCACCTTCTCAAGCGCATAATGATCCTCGTCGAGGATCTTCTCGGCGGCGGGAATGTCGTGCTTGACCTTGCTCTTCTTGCCCCACGGCAGCCCGAGCAGCACGTCGAGATAGTTGCGCACGACGGTCGCCTCGGCGGACATCGGCGCCATCGTCTTGAGCTTCTTGAGCTCGGACGTCGCCTTGGCGCGCGCCTCCTTCGAGAGCTTCAGCTTGGCGATCTTCTGGGTGAGCTCGGCGACCTCGTTGCCGTCCTCCTCGCTCTCCGAACCCAGCTCGCGCTGGATCGCCTTGAGCTGCTCGTTGAGATAATATTCGCGCTGGGTCTTCTCCATCTGGCGCTTGACGCGCGAGCGGATCTTTTTCTCGACCTTGAGCACGCCGAGCTCGCCCTCCATGAAGGCGAACGCCATCTCCAGCCGCTTGAGCGCATCGGCTTCGATCAGCAGCGCCTGCTTCTCGGCGACCTTCACCGCGATGTTGGCGGCGACCATGTCGGCGAGCTTGGCCGCGCCCTCGACCTGGCCGAGCTGGGTCGACGTCTCGGCCGGCAGCTTCTTGTTGAGCCGGGCATAATTGTCGAACTGCTCGACCACCGAGCGCATCAGCGCCTGCGCCTCGGCGCCCTCCGGCTCCTCGTCGTCGGCGAGCAGCGTGACCGTCGCGGTGAGTTGCTTGCCGTCATTCTCGAGATCGTCGAACGTCGCGCGCTGCTGGCCCTCGACCAGCACGCGCACCGTGCCGTCGGGCAGCTTGAGCAGCTGCAGAACGGTTGCGACGACGCCGAGATCGTAGAGCGCCGAACGGTCGGGATCGTCCTCGGCGGGATCGAGTTGCGCGACGAGGAAGATCGACTTGTCCGCGGCCATCGCGGTCTCGAGCGCCGCCACCGACTTCTCGCGGCCGACGAACAGCGGCACGATCATGTGCGGGAAGACGACGATGTCGCGCAACGGCAGGACGGGAAGCGTCTCAGTCATGGAATCTCCGTGCGGGCGGCGAGAGAGGCCGCCCCGTTGGTGACAATATGGCGACGCGGGCGCCGCGCATCAATGCGGCTTGTGTCGAGGTCGTCGCGGGGCGGATCTGGACGATATTGACGGGCCGATCCGAAGACCTGGCAGGGGTCGCTTGGATCCCGGCAAAGGCCGGGCGCCGTGTTTCGGACGCCGAGCTCGCAGATTTCGGCCCCGCGATCGCCGAGGAAGGCGAAGCGCCCGCCGTCAGCCGTCCGCCAGCACCATCCCGAAACGCTCGCTTGCGAGCCGCGTGATGTCCGCGTCGAGCGCGGGCGGCTTCATCGGCACCGCCTTCTCCAGCATGTCGGCGACATGCGTCATTGCGGCGATCCGCGCCTGGCGCTTGTCGCCGGCGTCGATCGCCTTCCACGGCGCCCAGCGCGTGTCGGTCTTGTCGAACATCGCCTCGACCGCCGCGACATAGTCGGCGCGCTGGTCGCGTGCGCGAACCGCGTCCGCGCCGATCTTCCAGCGCTTCCATGGATCCGCCAGCCGCGCGCGAAAGCGCCGGTCCTGCTCCTCCTGCGTGACGTGGAGGAACAGCTTCACGATCGTGGTGCCGCTGTCCTTCTGCTGCGCCTCGAACTCGTTGATCTCGTCATAGGCGCGGCGCCATTCCTTCTCGGTGGCGCGCCGGTCGACGCGGTCGGCAAGGACGCGCCCGTACCAGCCGCGATCGAAGATGTTGATGTCGCCGTCGGCGGGCAATTTGGTCCAGAAGCGCCACAGGAAATGGCGGGCGCGTTCGGTCGGAGTCGGCGCGCCGATCGGCCAGACCGCGACATGCCGCACGTCGAGGCCCGCGGTCAGCCGCCGGATCACCCCGCCCTTGCCGCTCGCATCCCAGCCCTCGACCATGACGATCGCGCGACGACCATGGACGATGTACGCGACCTGGATCCGCGCCAGACGCCGCTGCACCGCCGCGAGCTGCTCGGCATAGTCGCCGTCGAGCGCGCGGCCGCTTTCATAGTCTGACAGCAGGATCGCCATGCCATCGGGCTAGGCGAGCCGGGGCGGCCATGCGAGCGCGGGACGCGCGTCGGCGTCCCACGACGATACAGGTCGGCGATCAGGCCTTGGGGCCGTCGACCACCCGGATATTGAGCTCGCGCAGCTGCTTGGGCGTCGCCGGCGCAGGCGCGTTCATCAGCAGGTCTTCGGCCTTCTGCGTCATCGGGAAGACGATCACCTCGCGGATGTTGGGCTCGTCGGCGAGCAGCATGACGATGCGGTCGATCCCCGGCGCCGAACCACCATGCGGCGGTGCGCCGAACTTGAACGCGCCGATCATCCCGGGGAAGTTGGTGTCGACCTCGGCCTGGCTGTAGCCCGCAATCTCGAACGCCTTGTACATGATCTCGGGCTTGTGATTCCGGATCGCGCCCGACGACAGCTCGATGCCGTTGCAGACGATGTCATATTGATAGGCGAGGATGTCGAGCGGGTCCTTGGTCTCGAGCGCCTGGAGCTCGCCCTGCGGCATCGAGAAGGGGTTGTGGCTGAAGTTGATCTTCTCCTCCTCCTCATGCCATTCGAACATCGGGAAATCGACGATCCAGCAGAATTCGAAGCGCTTCTGGTCGATCAGCCCGAGCTGGTCGGCGACGCGGGTGCGCGCGAGGCCGGCGAGCTTGGCGGCCTGGTCGGCCTTGCCCGCCGCGAAGAACACGCCGTCGTCCGGGCCGAGTCCGAGCGCCTCGGCCAGCTCGCGCATGCCGACGTCGCCATGGTTCTTGGCGATCGGGCCGCCGAACTCGCCACCCTTGCGCGTCGCATAGCCGAGGCCTGCAAAGCCCTCGGACTGCGCCCACGAGTTCATGTCGTCGAAGAATTTGCGGCTCTTCTCGGCGGTGCCGGGGGCCGGAATCGCCCGCACCACGTCGCCGCCCTCGACGATCGCGGCGAAGCGGCCGAAGCCCGATCCGCTGAAATAGCCCGAGACGTCGGAAATCTCGATCGGATTGCGCAGATCGGGCTTGTCGTTGCCGTATTTGAGCATCGACTCCTTGTAGGGAATGCGGCGGAACGGCAGCGGCGAAACGGTGCGCCCCTTGCCGTCGAAGTCGGCGAATTCCTCGAAGATTCCGTGTAGCACCGGCTCGATCGCGGCGAACACATCGTCCTGCGTCACGAAGCTCATCTCGAAATCGAGCTGGTAGAATTCGCCCGGGCTACGGTCGGCGCGCGCATCCTCGTCGCGGAAGCAGGGCGCGATCTGGAAATAGCGGTCGAAGCCCGCGACCATCAGCAGCTGCTTGAACATCTGCGGCGCCTGCGGAAGCGCGTAGAATTTGCCGGGGTGGACGCGGCTCGGCACGAGATAGTCGCGCGCGCCCTCGGGGCTCGAGGCGGTGAGGATCGGGGTCTGGAACTCGGTGAAGCCCTGGCCGATCATCCGCTGGCGGATCGAGGCGATCACGTTGGAACGCAGCACGATGTTCTTGTGGATGCGCTCGCGGCGCAGATCGAGATAGCGGTATTTGAGCCGGATATCTTCCGGGTATTCGGCCTCGCCCGCGACCGGCATCGGCAGTTCGGCGGCGGCGGACTGGACCGTCACCGCCTGCGCGCGCACCTCGATATCGCCGGTGGCGAGATTGGGGTTCTTGGCATCGGGGCCGCGCGCCTCGACCAGGCCGTCGATCGTGACGACGCTCTCGGCGCGTACCGTCTCGAGCAGCTTGAGCGCCTCGCTGTCGGCATCGGCGACGATCTGGACCAGGCCATAATGGTCGCGCAAGTCAACGAACAGCACGCCGCCATGGTCGCGCCGCCGGTGGACCCAGCCCGACAGGCGGACGGTCTGCCCGACGTCGCTGGCGCGCAGCGCAGCACAGGTATGGGTGCGATAGGCGTGCATCGTTCGTTCCATCCCAAACGCCGTCATTCCCGCGCAGGCGGGAACCCATAGACGCAGCCGTCGCGATGACCGCCAACGCCGCATCTATGGATCCCCGCGTCCGCGGGGATGACGGGGAAAAACTCGTGCGCGCCGGTTCGCCACACAAGCCCTCTTTGTCAAGGCGCAGAGGTCTGTTTATGGAGGAGACATGGTCATACACCCGCTTATCACCGACAGCCGCAGCCTCGCCGATCTCTGCGCCCGGCTCGCCCAAAGCCCCTATGTCGCGGTCGACACCGAATTCATGCGCGAGAACACCTATTGGCCGGTGCTCTGCCTGATCCAGATCGCCGATGCCCATGAGGCCGCCGCGATCGATCCGATGGCCGACGGCATCGACATGACGCCGCTGCTCGACCTGATGGTCAACAACCATGACGTGCTGAAAATCTTCCACGCCGGCGGGCAGGATCTCGAGATCGTCCACAATCTCACCGGCAAGACGCCCTATCCGCTGTTCGACACGCAGATCGCGGCGATGGCGCTCGGGATGGGCGAGCAGGTCGGCTATCAGAATCTCGTCGAGAGCTGGATGGGGGTCAAGCTCGACAAGGGCGCGCGCTTCACCGACTGGGCCCGCCGCCCGCTCGACAAGCGCCAGATCGACTATGCGATCGGCGACGTCACCTATCTCGTCCAGATCTTCCCCAAGCTGCTCGACAAGCTCAAGCGCACCGGGCGCGGCGACTGGCTCGACCAGGAGATGGAGCGGCTCGGCGACCCGACGAGCTATATCAACGAGCCCGACCAGGCGTGGCAGCGCGTCAAGGTCCCGAGCCGCAAACCCGACGTGCTGGGACGGCTCAAGGCGCTGGCGGCCTGGCGCGAGCGCGAGGCGCAGGGCAAGGACCTGCCCCGCGGCCGGATCATGAAGGACGAGACGCTCGCCGACGTCGCCAGCCACCCACCGCGCGCGCAGGGCGATCTCGCCAAGGTGCGCGGACTGTCGCAGAGCTGGGCGGGCAACGACATCGGCGCGCGGCTGATGGCGGCGCTCGAGGCCTCGGCGCCGATGGCGGACGACGAGATGCCCGCGCGGGACGATCGCAAGCCCGGGCTCGGCAAGGATGGCGCGCTGGTCGCGGACCTGCTCAAGCTGCTGCTCAAGATCCGGTCGAAGGAGACCGATGTCGCCCCCAAGCTGATCGCGCGCACCGACGAGCTTGAGCTGCTCGCAGCGGGGCGCCGCGATGGTCTGTCGATCCTCGAGGGCTGGCGCTACGAGCAGTTCGGCCGCGACGCGCTCGATCTGGTCGAGGGCCGCACGGGCTTTGCGGTGCAGGGTGGCAAGCTCAAGATGACGCGGATCGAGGCGGTGGAAGCGTAACGCCGCCTTTCTCCATTCATCGTCATGCCGGACGTGATCCGGCATCCAAAGCCACAAGCGCAACGCCTCGAAGCCTTAGATCCCGGATCAAGTCCGGGATGACGAGCGGGGATCACCCCCCGATCATTGCAGCCTTGCGCCCAAACGCCGCCGCCAGCGTCTTGTGCCGCCGCTCGACCGCCTCCCCGTAAAGCGCGGCATCGCCCTCGGCCAAGCGCAGCGTCAGCTTGTCGCGCAGCGCCAGCGCGCTGTTTTTGAGCGGTGCCGCGACCCCGCCCGAGAGCCGCTGGCCGAGCCGCATCGCGAGGCCCCAGCGCAGCGCCATCTGGCGATCTTCCGGCGAGGCCAATGTCACCGCGATCGGCGCCTCGCCGTCGGCGCCGAAGCTCGTGTAAAGTGCCTGCGCCATCATCGCCCGGCCCCGCGCATCGATCCCGACCCAATTGCCGTGCAGCGCGGTCTCGAGGCCGCGCTCGGCGCGGAATTCGGGATGCGCGCGCCAGCCGATGTCGGCCAGCAGGCAGGACGCATGACGCAATCGCGCGTCGGCGGCGCCCTCCTGCTCGAACAGCGGCGCGATCCAGCGGTCGAGCAGGTCGCCATGTTCGGGGAAGCGACCGACGCGGCGCCCCTCTTCGCGGGTCGCGCAGATCAGCGGATCCATGTCGCGCACGTCGCCGGGCAGGTTGCGATGGAGCACGCCCTCGCGCAGCCCATAGGCCGAGACGACGAGGCTTTCCGAGCCGAGCTCGCGCCCGACGATCGCCAGCAGCTGCGCCGCGTCGGTCAGCGAGGCGGCGCGCGAGGAGGACAGGCCCGGCACCTCCTTGAGCCGCGCGCGATCGAGCTGCGCCAGCGTGCGCACGACGCGCTGCGCGGTGTCGGTCGACATCGCATAGCCATGGACGATCGGCAGCGGATAGTCGGTCATGTGCATGACCAGCCGCGCCAGCGCGCGCCACGAACCGCCGACCAGATAGAAGGGCAGCCCTGCACCGCGCCCGGCCCAGCCGGTCTCGCGCAGGCGCGGCTCGACGACCTGACGCAGCGCCCGCGGGCCGCGCGCGCGAATTTCGGCGACGCGCAGCACGCCGAACGGGAAAGAGGCGCGTTCGTGGACCGCGCCGTCGCGGACGCGCGCGAGTTCGAGGCTGCCGCCGCCGAGATCGCCGACGATACCGTCGGCGCCCGGGAAGGCGGCGAGTACGCCCTCCCCCGCCATCTCGGCCTCCTCTTCGCCCGACAACACCGTGACGGCGAGCCCGATGCCCGCCGCGCGCGCCAGGAAATCGGCGCCGTTGGAGGCATCGCGCACCGCGGCGGTGGCGACGGTGTGGAGGCTCGCGACGCCGATCTTCTCGGCGACGAGTTGGAAGCGATCGAGCGCGACGAACGCGCGCTCCACCGCCTGCGGATCGAGCGCGCCGGTCGCCGCCATGCCCTTGCCGAGCCCCGCCATCACCTTCTCGTTGAACAGGATCGAGGGGATGCGGCGCGGGCCGTCATAGACGACGAGGCGAATCGAGTTGGAGCCGATGTCGATGATACCGACTCGCCCGTCGGCCAGGTCGGGCGCCTTCTCGGGGGACGCACGGAAGAGGAAGCCGGGCTTCATATCGTCACGGAGGTAGCGACTATCCGGGCCGCCGCAAAGAGGGACCGGGCCGCTATTCGCCACGGCCTGCCGTCAGCTTCCCCCGCGGCGCAGCTTGAGCCGCGGCACCCCGTCCGACTTCTTCGACGCCGCCCCGCGTCCGGACAGCGACGGATTTGTCATGAAATAACGATGCAGGTTGAACGGCTTGCCCTCGGCCTTGACGATCCGGTCGTAGCTGCCGTCGGGCTTGAGCGTCCAGCTCTGCTCGGTATCGATCAGGTTGGCGACCATCACCTGACCCAGGATCTGCTCGTGCACCGTCGGATTCTCGATCGGCAGCATATATTCGACGCGCCGGTCGAGGTTGCGCGGCATCCAGTCGGCGGAGGAGATATAGATCTTGGCGCCCGGATTGGGCATCGCCTCGCCATTGCCGAAGCAGAAGATCCGGCTGTGCTCGAGGAAGCGGCCGACCACCGACTTGACGCGTATATTGTCGCTCAGCCCCGGCACGCCGGGGCGCAGGCAGCAGATGCCGCGGATGATCAGGTCGATCTGCACGCCGGCGGCCGAGGCGCGGTAGAGCTTCTCGATGATCGCGGGGTCGACCAGCGAGTTCATCTTCGCCCAGATCACCCCCGGCCGCCCGGCGCGGACATGGTCGATCTCCATGTCGATCAGCTCGGCGAGCCGCTCGCGCAGGCCGTGCGGCGAGATCGTCACCATCTCGAGGTCGTGCGGCTCGACATAGCCGGTGATGTAGTTGAACACTTGCCCGGCATCGCGCGCGATCCGCGGATCCGCGGTGAAGAAGCTGAGATCGGTGTAGATCCGCGCGGTGATCGGATGATAATTGCCCGTCCCGAAATGGCAGTAGGTGCGGATCGCGCCATTTTCCCGGCGGACCACCATGCTGATCTTGGCGTGCGTCTTCCAGTCGATGAATCCGTAGACCACCTGGACGCCGGCGCGCTCGAGCTGCGCGGCCCACATGATGTTCTGTTCTTCGTCGAAGCGCGCCTTGAGCTCGACGACCGCCGTCACCGACTTGCCGGCCTCGGCCGCGTCGATCAGCGCGCGGATGATCGCGGACTGCTTGCCGGCGCGGTACAGCGTCTGCTTGATCGCGACGACGTCGGGATCCTGCGCTGCCTGCTTGAGAAAGGCGATCACCACCTCGAACGATTCATAGGGATGGTGGACGACGATGTCTTTGTCTCGGATCGCCGCGAAACAATCGCCGCCATGTTCCCGGATTCGCTCGGGAAAGCGCGGCGCGAAGGCCGGGAATTTGAGGTCCGGGCGGTTCTCGTCGACGAGCTGCTCGAGATCGGCGATGCCGAGGAAACCGGAGGCTTCCGAGACCAGCGCGGCATCCTGCCCGATCGCCTCGCGCACCAGCGCCTCAAGCGGTTCGGGCATTCCCGCTTCGATCCGCAGCCGGATCACCTTGCCCCGCCGCCGGCGCTTGATCGCGGTGTGATAATAGCGGACGAGATCTTCCGCCTCTTCCTCGATCTCGATGTCGCTGTCGCGGATGACTCGGAACGCGCCGTCGCCGAGCACTTCGTAGCCGGGGAAGAGCAGCCCGGTGAAGCGGCGGATGATCGTCTCGATCGCGACATAGCGCACCACGTCGCCGGGAAGCCGGACGAAGCGCGACAGCGTCGTCGGCACCATCAGCAGCTCGCGAATCGGCTCGCCGTCGGACAAGCGCTTCAAGTCGAAGACGAGGCTGAAGCCCTTGTTGGGGATGAACGGGAACGGGTGCGCGGGATCGAGCGCCTGCGGCGTCATCACCGGCAGCACCTGCTCGCGGAAATAGGCCTCGAGCCACTCCGCTTCGTCCTCATGGATGCCGTGGCCGTGGAGGATATGGAAATCGCGCGTCGCAAGCTCGTCGCGCAGCACGCGGCGGACCTCCTGCTGGCGCTGCATCAGCCGGTCGGCGCTTTCGGCGATCGCGGTGAGCTGCTGCGCCGGAGTCAGGCCATCGGCGGACAGCTGCTCGACCGCGTTCATCTGCTGGCCGCGCAGACCGGCGACGCGGACCATGAAGAATTCGTCGAGATTATTGCCCGAGATCGACAGGAACCGCAGCCGCTCCAGCAGCGGATGCGCCGGATTGCAGGCCTCGTCGAGCACGCGTTCGTTGAACGCCAGCCAGGAAATCTCGCGGTTGAAGTATCGCTCGCGCGGCGCGACCGGATCGATCGCGGGCTCGTCCTGCTGGCGACTGTGCGTCTCGACGACCGCATCTTCGATGTCTTGCGTGGTGGCGCCGCCGATTGCGGCTGTATCTTGCGCGCGGAGCGCTTCCGACTGGTCGATGGGATCATTCATGCGAACAGGATAGCGCAAGCATCATGTATCGTCGATGACGCCGGCCTCGATCAGTGCGGCGCGGGCGAGCGGGATGGTCAGCCGGCGGTGGCGCGACAGCGAGGCGCGATCGAGCGCGTCGACCGCGGCGACGATCCCGACATAGCTGCGCTCGATCCGCGCCGACAACCAGGCGACCAGCGGCGGCGGCACGAGCAGCCCGCGCCGCGCCAGCCCGCGCTCGAGCAGCGCGCCGACCAGCATGTCGTCGGGCGGCAGGATCGCCACCCGCGGCGTGGCCGCCAGCCGAGACGCGAGATCGGGCAGCCTGATCGGCCAGGCGGGTGGCTCGGCGTCGGCGACGATCAGCAGCGGATGGTGCGAGGCCGCAGCCGCGTTCCAGGCATGGAACAGCGCCTCCTCGTCGGCGGCCCAGGCGTCGTCGAACAGCCGGCCGCCGGTCTTGGCGGCGAACAGCCGGCCGATCAGGCTGCGCCCCGACTTGCGCGGGCCGGTGAGGATCGTCGCGGGCACCGGCCACAACGCCCAATGGTCGAGATGCCGCGCGACGTCGGCGTTGGCGGCGGACAGGATGAACTCGTCGTCGCGCTCGCTCTCCGGCCAATCCAGCGGGAGCGCGATCTGGCTCATTGCTGCGGCGAGTCCGGCGGCGGCGGGGCGGCCGGCGCGGGCGTCGGTCGGCCGCGGCGCATCCGGAGCGTCGTTCCCTCACCCTCGATCTGCCAGCCGCGCGCCGCCAACGCGATTCGCAACGCGGCGGGGTCGCCGTCATAGCTGACCGCGAGCAGCGAGGTGCCACCGAGCGCAAGGCTCGAGACGGTCGCCTGCTTGACGCCGGGCACGGCGCGCAGTGCCGCCTGCGCCTGGTCGAGCGTCGCCACGTCGGCGACGTCGAGCTGGACGGTCAGGCTGGTTGTCGTCGCCTGATCGACGATCGCGGCGAGCGGGTCGTCCGCCTCGACCGGCAGAAGGTCGGGCGTCGGCACGTCGGGCGTCTCGATCGTCAGCGAGGGATCGGGGCGCAGCCGGCCGTCGTTCAACGCCGCCACGTAGAGCGCGTCGATTCGCCGCACGCCCTCGTCGAGCATCCGGTCGAGTCCGTCTGTGCTCGCGCTCACCAAGGTGAAGCCGCCGAGGATCTCGGCATCCGGGCCATGGCGCGCGACGAATCGCGCCGCGATCGGCCCGCCGGGGTAGCGCCGCTCGAGGAAGACCTCGGGCACCACCATGTCGGAGGCGCCATATTGATCGAGCAGCATCCGCCACCAGATCCGCCCCGGCCGGCGACTCTGGCCAAGATTGAGCAGCAACGGATCCGGCCCGGTGCCGACCGGCCGGACATAGTCGACCGGGCTGCTGCCGGCGCGGAAGCGCGCCCACGCCTTCTGCCAGGAGGAACGTCCCTCGAAACTGATCTCGCTGCCGCCGCCATATTGGATCGGGATCACCAGCATCGGTGCCGAGCGCGGCGCCTGCCCATTGGCACCGCCGACGAAGCTGCCGGTCCGGCCGCGATCGAACAGCAGGCCGAGCGTCGCGATATAGCGATGCGGGCCGACCTGCTCGGCCTCGACCTCGATCCCCGCGACGATCGAATCGAGCGTCGAATCGGGCAGGCCCGGCGCCGCGTCGGGGCTGGCGCCGTGAAGCCGCGCCCAGAGAATCGCCCAGCCCTTGCGCTGCGCCTCGCGCCAGGCAGCGGTGCGCGCCTCGTCGGCGGTCTTGGCGGCGACATCGACGGTGACGCCGGTCACCTCGTAATTGGACGAGCTGTCGATCGGCGGCACGCCGCGATCGCCCGGCGCCAGCTGCGCCGCCGCATACCAGCCGCCCCCCGCAACCATCGCGGAGGCGGCGACCAGCAGCGGCCAGCGGCGCGGCGCGAGATGGGAAAGGCGGGAAAGGGTCAGCGACGTCACGGGCGCCCTTCTGGCGGGTTGGGCATGGAAATCCAAGCCCGATGTCGCTACCGCACGGCGCCATGGACCCCGAACACACGCCGACCGAACCCTATACCTACGCCAAGGCCGGCGTCTCGATCGCCGCGGGCAACGCGCTGGTGCGCGCGATCGGCCCTCTGGCCAAGTCGACGCGGCGCCCCGGCGCGAATGCCGAGCTCGGCGGCTTCGGCGGCTTCTTCGATCCCAAGGCGGCGGGCTACACCGATCCGCTGCTGGTCGCCGCCAATGACGGCGTCGGCACCAAGCTCAAGCTCGCGATCGACAGCGGACGGCATGACGGCGTCGGCATCGATCTTGTCGCGATGTGCGCCAACGATCTGATCGTCCAGGGCGCCGAGCCCCTGTTCTTCCTCGACTATTTCGCGACCGGCAAGCTCGACGGCGACGTCGCGGTGCGTGTCGTCGCCTCGATCGCGGAAGGCTGTCTGCAGGCGAGCTGCGCGCTGATCGGGGGCGAGACCGCCGAGATGCCGGGCATGTACGCCGATGGCGACTACGATCTCGCCGGCTTCTGCGTCGGCGCCGTCGAGCGCGGCGAGCAGCTCACCGGCGACAGACTGGCCGACGGCGACCTGATCCTCGGCCTCGCCTCCTCGGGCGTGCACAGCAACGGCTTCTCGCTGGTCCGCCGGCTCGCCGCGGACAAGAACTGGAAGCTCGACCGCCCCGCCCCGTTCGACATCGAGACGCTGCTGATCGACGCGCTGATGGCGCCGACGCGCATCTACGTCAAAAGCCTGCTGCCGACGATCCGCGAAGGCAAGATCCGCGCGCTCGCGCACATCACCGGTGGCGGGCTGCTCGAGAACATCCCGCGCGTGCTGCCGACAGGGCTCCACGCGCATATCGACGCAGACGCCTGGCCGCAGAGCCCGCTGATGGCGTTCCTGCAGGCGCAGGGCCGGATCGAACCCGAGGAGATGGCGCGCACCTTCAACTGCGGGATCGGCATGGCGGTGGTGGTGGCGCCAGCGGACGCGGCCGCGGTGACCGCCGCGCTCGAGGCGGCGGGCGAGACCGTCCACCGCATCGGCCGGATCGAAGCGGGCGAAAAGGGCTGCACCGTCTCGGGCGGCGACGAGAGCTGGGCCAAGCGCGACGCCTGGTCCGCGACGCACCTGGGCTGAGACACACAATGCGCAACCCAAACCCCTTCGCACCGATCGCAGTCGAAGTGCGGGCACCAGGCGCGGCGCTTGAAACATGTCCTTCGACTTCGCTCAGGACGAACGGATTATGTGCCTGTGCGTAAGAAGGTTGCGGTCCTGATTTCGGGCCGAGGCTCGAACCTCAAGGCGCTGATCGACGCCGAGCAGGACGCGTACGACATCACGCTCGTCGTCTCGAACGTCCAGGACGCCGGTGGCCTGGCGATCGGGCGCGCTGCCGGCATCGCGACGTTCGCGCTCGCCCACAAAGGCATCGCCCGCGCCGAGTTCGACGCCATCGTCGACGCGCAATTGCGCCACCACCGGATCGAGGCGGTGGCGCTCGCGGGCTATATGCGTATCCTGTCTCCCGAATTCGTCGAGCGCTGGGCCGGCCGCATGATCAATGTCCATCCGTCCTTGCTGCCGCTCTACAAGGGGCTGCACACGCATGAACGGGCGATCGCGGCGGGCGACGCGCAGGGCGGCTGCTCGGTCCATCTGGTCACCGCCGGGCTCGACGACGGGCCGGTGCTGGCGCAGGCCGCGGTGCCGATCCTGCCGGGCGACACGGCCGATACGCTCGCGGCGCGCGTGCTGGTCGAGGAGCACAGACTCTATCCTCAGACATTGGCCGATCTGGTGCGGACGCTATGAGCCAGGAGCAGTGAAATGAGCGAAGCAAGCGAACGCAAGCGCCGGTCGCGGCTGCGCTGGATCACGCTGGGCGAGGCGGTGGCGATCGCTGCGGTCGCGATCTCGGGGCTGACCTTCTGGAACAGCTATCAGGATCGCCGCGATGCGCGCGCCGAAAAGGCGGTCGAGGCCGCGCGCGCAACCACGCCCGCGCCCTTCTATCTCAAGGCGTCCGCCAATGGCGACGGGTCGACGCTGACGCTGAGCCCGGTGGTCGCGGACCAGGTCATCCAGGGCCAGACGCTGCGGTTTCCCCCGGCGTTCGCGCTGGCGCCGGTCACGACGACGAGCGACGCGCGGATCGAGGCGGGCTGGTTCGGCGACGCGCTCAAGGCGGACCGCAAGACGCGGTCGCTGCCCGACGAGACGCAGGGCGACGAGCGCGTGCCGCTGCTGATCGAGACCGACTATCTGGCGGGTGGTCGCGAGATGAAGGCGCGGGCTTTCTACGACATCGGCTATGCGCTGGAGGGGCATTTCCTGCGCGGCGCATCGGTGAAGCTGCGCGGCATGTCGCTGATCGGCCGGGCGGCGACGAGCGATACGACGGCGGATGCCCGGCTGGCGGCGCTATGGGAAGCGCGCGCGGGCAAGGTGAAGAAGTAAACCCTCTCCCCTCGGAGAGAGGGCGGGACCCGCTGCCGGAGGCAGTGAGCGGGTGAGGGCACACGGCCGTCACAGGAACGGGCCCTCACCCAATTCCAACTAGGCGGCGCCGCCGCCAAGTCTGCATATCCCTCCCCCCGAGGAGAGAGGGATATGGCTCAGCCGACGATTTCTTCGGGCTGGAAGAAGAAAGCAATCTCGGTCGCGGCATTCTCGAGGCTGTCCGATCCATGGACCGTGTTCGCCTCGATCGACTCGGCGAGCTCCTTGCGGATCGTGCCCGGCTCGGCGTTGGCGGGGTTGGTCGCGCCCATCACTTCGCGATTCTTGGCCATCGCATTCTCGCCCTCGAGCACCTGGACCACGACCGGGCCCGAGATCATGAACGAGACGAGCTCGCCGAAGAAGGGACGCTCCTTGTGGACCGCGTAGAAGCCTTCGGCCTGCGCGCGGCTCATGTGGATGCGCTTGGAGGCGACGACGCGCAGGCCGGCCTCCTCGAGCATCTTGACGACCGCGCCGGTCAGGTTGCGACGCGTGGCATCGGGCTTCATGATCGAAAAGGTACGTTCGGTCGTCATGGCCGAGCGGGCTCCATAATGTGAGGGTTTGGAAAAGTGGCGCCCCTCTAGGCGCGGCGCCGCCCCGAGGCAAGCCCGGCCGCCGCGGTCCTGCCACAATGGTGCGGAACGATGACGCGAACGCGGAGACCTCGCCGATGCCGATCGCCATGCTGATGATGCTCCAGGCGGCCGGTACGGTTGGGCCATCGGTTGCACCGCGCGATGCGACGCCGGGATCGCTACTCGAGCCGGTCCCGCCGAAACGTTGCGGCGCCAAGGCGAACGAGATCGTCGTCTGCGGCAAGGATCCGGACAGCTACCGCCTGCCGGGAAACGCCCCGCAATCCGAGCCGGCCGGGCTCCCCAAGGCCGAATGGAAGGTGTTCGGCAAGGCGACGGCCGGCGTCGGCACCATCCAGCGCACCGTCGGTGGCTACCCGTCGAATGCCGTGATGGCGACGATCAAGATACCGTTCTGAACGTCCGCCGTCACGCAGACCGAGGGTCGCCGCCCCCGCCATCATCGGCATCCCGGACAGGGTCCGGCATCCCTACGCGCATCCCCGATCGTCGCGCGCCGCGTCTATGGCTTTCCGCCTTCGCGGAATGCCGAGGCTTCGCTGCGTAAGAGGGCGCCGTCTCAGGCCACTTGCGCCCAGCGCCCGTCCTCATCTTGTCGCCAATAGCGCGGTTCGATGCCGTCGCGGCCACGCAATCCGCGCCAGGCCGCGCGCGCCGCATCGATCGAGGCGTCGTCGAAGAAGTGGAAGGCGCGCTCATAGGCGGTCGCCGCCTCGCGCCAGACGCCGTCGACCAGCGCGACGTTGCGGGCGGCGTTGGCGGGCTCCGCATCCGCCGCGATCAGCACCGGCTGGTCGCCGCCGTCGCGACCATGCGGCAGGAACCCGTCGGGCGCCGCCCACAGCGCCTCGTCGAGCGACGCGGCCTGTGCGTCGTCGCCGGTAACGACAAGCAGCCGGCCGCCGCCGGCGAGGACGCGGGTCGCGATGCGGGCGAGCACCGCGGCGAGCGGGTCGCGGCCAAGCTGGTAGAAATCGACCTGCATGGCCTTGCCTGTCCTCGCGTTCGCGGGCGACGGACGGATCCCGCGCCGCGCCCCACCCCACATATCGGCCGCAGCGCGCGCCACGGGCGGCGAACCTCGGCCCCGGCGTTCGCCGGGGATCAGGTCAGCGCTCGAGATTGTCCGCGACGAAGCGGTCGAGCAGGCGCACGCCGTAGCCGGTCGCGCCCTTGTCATATGTCGCGCCGGGCTTGGCCGACCAGGCCATGCCCGCGATATCGAGATGCGCCCAGGTCACGCCGTCCTCGACATAGCGCTTGAGGAACTGCGCGGCGGTGATCGATCCGGCCGGGCGCGGTCCGACATTCTTCATGTCCGCAATCGGCGAGTCGATCAGCTTGTCGTAGCTGTCGGACATCGGGAAGCGCCACAGCTTGTCGCCAACCGCGAGCCCGGCGGCGGTCAACTGCCCGGCGAGCGCCTCGTCGTTGGCGAACAGGCCGCCATGCTCGTGGCCGAGCGCCACGATCATCGCGCCGGTCAGCGTCGCCAGGTCGACGATCGTTTTGACGCCATGCGTGCGCTGCACCCAGGTGATCGCGTCGCACAGCACGAGCCGCCCTTCCGCGTCGGTGTTGATCACCTCGATCGTCTGGCCCGACATCGACGTCACGACGTCGCCGGGACGCTGGGCATTGCCGTCAGGCATGTTCTCGACGAGGCCGCAGACCCCGATGATATGCGCCTTGGCCTTGCGCCCGGCGAGCGCGAGCATCGCGCCGGCGACCGCCCCTGCCCCGCCCATGTCCCACTTCATGTCTTCCATGCCCGCGGCAGGCTTGATCGAGATGCCGCCGGTATCGAAGGTGACGCCCTTGCCGACGAACGCGATCGGCGCGGTATCCGCCCCGCGCCAGCGCATCACGAGCAGCTGCGCCTCGCGCCGCGAACCCTGCGACACGCCAAGCAGTGCGCCCATGCCGAGCTTGGCCATCTCGGCCTCGCCGAGCACCTCGATCTCGACGCCCGCGGCGCTGAGCGGCCCGCGCACGCGCTCGACGAAACTTTGCGGGTAGATGATGTTGGCAGGCTCGGTGACCAGCTCGCGGGTCAGGAAGATGCCGTCGGCGATCGCCTTAAGCGAGGCCCAGCCGGCCTCGGCGCCCGCACCGGCACCGACAATCACGATCTCCGTCAGGCTCGGCTTCTGCGTGGGCTTGAGCGTGGTATGATAGACATCGTAGCGCCAGCTCCGCAGCAAAGCGCCAAAGGCGAGCCGGGCGGCGCGATCGCCCGCGGCGCTATGGCCGCTGAAATCGACCACCAGCGTCTGCTCGCCCGACAGCAGCAGCTTGGCGACGAGCGCCCCGCCGGCGCGTTCGTAGGCCGCATCCGAATCCGCGGCGCCCAGGCCGACCAGCACGACACGGCGGGCCTCGCCACCCTCGGACACGAACAGATCGGCGGTCGACGCGGCATCGCCGTCGAAGCGGAGGCCGACGGCGGCGCGGCGGACGAATTCGACGCTGTCGGCCGGCAGCGCGGCCAGTCGCGCCGCATCGAGCGCCCCCGATGTCATCGGCAGGGCAAGGACATAAGCACCTTCGGGGCGGCGGTCGGCGAAACGCACGTTCATCGGATCAGGGAACCTCCACGGCGCCGGGAACCGCGCCTGATTGCGCATATGGCAAGCGGAGCCGGCCGGCGCCAGTCCTACGCTCGTCGCATCGGTGCGTCGCGGCGATTGCGGAGTGAGCACGGCAGTGCGATAGGCCCGCAAAAGCGATGCCGAACGGGCACCGGGGGACGCGTGCATTTCAACAGCTCGACATTGACGTCGCGACTCGCGCTCGCCACCGCGCTTCCGCTCGTCCTGGCCGCGCTTGCCGCACCGGCATCCGCGCAGTCGACGCCGTTTCAGTCGGCCGATCCGGGTACGGCGGGCATGGCGACGGAAAGCGCCGGTATCGCAGCATCGGTGCCGGGGCTCGGCAAGCGCGACGACGGCCGCCCCGCGCTGGTTGACCCGGTAACCCCGAACATGACCGTCGCAGGCGTCGAGACGCCGCTGGGCGACAACGAAGCCGCGTTCACCGCGAAGACGCTCGATTACGATTATAAGGCGCATCAGGTCACCGCGGTCGGCGACGTGCGGATGGTCCGTCAGGGCAATCGCCTGCGCGCCGACAAGGTGATCTGGAATCGCGACACCGACGAGGTCCACGCGATCGGCAATGTCGCGATCGCCAATCCGCAGGGCGACGTCTCCTATGGCGACGACGTCGTACTGACCAACGCGATGAAGGACGGCGTCGTCGAGGACATGCTGCTCGTGCTCGAGAATGGCGGGCGGATGGCGGCGACCAAGGGCGTGCGCAAGGACGGCGTCTATACGCTGACGCGGGCCTCCTACACGCCGTGCGACGTCACCACGAGCAAGGGCTGTCCCAAGAATCCGATCTGGAAGATCACCGCGCTACGGGTCATCTACGATCCGGCCAAGCACCGGCTGTCCTATCGCGACGCGCGCCTCACCTTCCTCGGCATTCCCTTCGCCTGGCTGCCGATCTTCTCGCATCCCGACGGCACCGGCCAGGGCGGCTCGTCGGGGCTGCTGGTACCCAACATCACCTACAACAAGCGCAACGGGATGCTCTACGCGCAGCCCTATTACCGCCAGTTCGCGCCCAATCGCGACCTGACCGTGACGCCCTATCTGTTCACCGGCGTTGCCCCGATGATGGAGGCGGAATATCGCTCGCTCGGCCCCAAGGGCGCGTGGCGCGTGCAGGGCTATCTCACCGACAGCCAGCAATCGACAAACAATGTCGACAGCGGCTCGCACCATGTCCGCGGCTATTTCGAGGCCAATGGCACGTTCCAGCTCGGCCCCGACTGGACGCTGAGCGGCTCGTTGCGCGCGGTCACCGACAAGACCTTCCTGCAGCGCTACGATCTCAATTACGATGACCGGCTGCGGTCGTCGATCAAGGCCGAACGGATCGACTCCGACAGCTATCTGTCGATCGCCGGCTGGGAATTCGAGACGCTGGTGCCCGGCGCCAACCAGTCTGCTCAGCCGATCGCCATCCCCGCGATCGACTATCGCCTGCGCGTGCCCGAACATGTGCTGGATGGCACCTTCACCTTCCAGGCCAACACGCTCGGCATCACGCGCACGCAGGGCGAGGACATGCAGCGTGCGTTCGTCTCGGCGCAGTGGGAGAAATGGTTTCTCACCCCGCTCGGCCAGCAGGTGACCTTCACCGCGCTCGGCCGCGGCGACGTCTACCACAGTTCGGACAATGCCGACACGTCGACGGTGATCTACCAGGGCCTGCCGGGCTGGCAGGGTCGCGTGATCGCCGCCGCCGCGGTCGACGTGCGCTGGCCGTTCGTCGGCGAGATGTTCGGCGGCACGCAGACGCTGACCCCGCGCGTCCAGATCGTCGCCAGCCCCAAGACGCGCAACCTCGATATCCCCAACGAGGATTCGCGCGCGATCGATCTCGACGACACCAATTTGTTCGCGATCAACCGCTTCCCCGGCTACGACCGCTGGGAGGACGGGACGCGCATCACCTACGGTGCCGAATATACGCTCGATGTGCCGCATTTCTCGTTACGCTCGCAGATCGGCGAGAGCTACCGGCTGGGCAACCGGTCCGACATCCTGCCCGACGGCACCGGCCTGTCCGACAAGCTCTCCGACATCGTCGCGCGCGCGACCGTGCGCTATGGCAGCTTCGTCACGGTCACCGAACGCCTCAGGCTCGACCACTCGACCTTCGCCATGCGCAGCAACGAGCTCGATGCGACGCTCGGCAGCCGGCAGACCTATCTCGAAGTCGGCTTTCTCGATCTCAACCGCCATATCAGCCCGATGATCGAGGATCTGCGCGATCATGAGGAGGTGCGGCTGGGTGCCCGGCTCACGATCGGCAAGCGCTGGTCGCTCTATGGCTCGACGACGCTCGATCTGACCGGCAACGAGGACGACCCGACGCTCGATCCCGAATTCACCCAGGACGTCGATCCGGTCGAGTCCCGCGTCGGCATCGACTATTCGGACGACTGCTTCGAGCTCAGCGTCAATTGGCGCCGCGACTATACCTCGATCGGCGACGCGCGGCGCGGCAGCACGATCCAGTTCCGGCTGGTATTGAAGAACCTCGGTCGCTAAAGCCAGGGTTCATCGAGGACATGCGAAATGCCCGCCGAACACCGCGCGAGCAGCGCGGGAGACGGGGCGCGACGCCGGCGGACACTGAGGACAGCGTGATTTCGACATCGAGGATCTTCAAATCGCGCCTCGGCGCGCTGTGCCTGGCGACGATGCTGGCGATGGGCGGCGGTAGCTATGCGCTGGCGCAGCAGGCCGACAGCCCGGATGCGACGCCGGATGCAGGCGCGATCGACACGCCGCTCAACCTGCCCAACGACGTCAAGGTCTTCGGCAAGTTCGATCCCAAGCTCCGCAAGGCGACAGCGATCGTCAACGGCTTCATCATCACCGACACCGACGTCGACCAGCGCCTCAACCTGGTCCTCGCCGCCAATGGCCAGCAGGTCGGTGCCGACGAGCTCGACCGGCTGCGGTTGCAGGTGCTCCGCAACCTGATCGACGAGACGCTCGAGATCCAAGAAGCCAAGTCGAACGACGTCACCATCGGCAAGGACGACATCGACACCACCTTCGCGCGCGTCGGCAGCCAGTTCAAATATACGCCGGCGCAATTCTCGGACTTCCTCAAGGCGAAGGGCGCCTCCGCCGGTTCGCTGCGACGTCAGATCGAGGGTGAGCTCGCCTGGCAGCGCGTGCTCGACCGCAAGGTGCAACCGTTCATCAACGTCGGCGACGACGAGGTGAAGCAGGTCATCGCGCGGCTCAATGCGTCGAAGGGCGCCAAGGAATATCATGTCGGCGAGATCTTCCTCTCGGCGACGCCGTCGACCGACGCGCAGGTCCACGCCAATGCCGACAAGATCATGGACCAGCTCCGCAAGGGCGGCAGCTTCGTCGCCTATGCGCGGCAATATTCGGAAGCCTCGACGGGCGCGGTTGGCGGCGATCTCGGCTGGGTCCGCGCCGAGCAGCTGCCCGACTCGATCGCGCAGATCCTGCCCGAAATGCACGCCGGCACGATCAGCCCGCCGGTCGCCGTCCCGGGCGGCTATTCGATCATCGCGGTGCAGGACACGCGCCAGGTGCTCACCGCCGATCCGCGCGATGCGCTGCTCAGCCTCAAGCAGATGACGATCACCTTCCCCAAGGGCACGACGCAGGCGGTCGCCTCGCCGCGCGTCGCGGCGCTCGCGGAAGCCACGCAGAAGATGGCAGGCTGCGGCGCGGTCAAGGATGTCGCGGCCAAGTTCGGCGCCGACGTCGTCGAGAACGACAATATCAAGATCCGCGATCTGCCGCCCGCGCTTCAGGGCCAGCTCGCGGCCCTGTCGCTCGGCCAGTCGACGACGCCGTTCGGTTCGGTCGAGGATGGCGTGCGCGTGCTCGTCCTGTGCGGTCGCGACGATCCGCAGACCGCCAACGCGCCGTCGTTCGATGCGATCTACAGCCAGATGGAGCAGGCGCGAGTCGACCAGCGCGCCCGCCGCTACCTGCGCGACCTTCGCCGTGACGCGGTGATCGAATACCGATGAGCGGCACTGTCCAGCCGATCGCCGTCTCGATCGGCGATCCGGCCGGAATAGGCCCCGAGGTGCTGGCGAAGAGCTGGGCACGGCGCGAAGCGGAGCGGCTGTCGCCCTTCTTCGCGATCGGCGACCGGCGATCGATCGCGGCGGTGTGGGACGGCCCGCTGCGGCGGATCGGCGCACCCGACGAGGCGGTCGCCTGCTTCGCAGAGGCGCTTCCGATCATGGAGGTCGAGGACGCCGGCGAGATCGTCCCGGGCGAGCCCAATATGCCCGGCGCGCGCTGCGCAATCGCCAGTCTCGAGATCGCGGTCGGCCTCGCGCGCGAAAATGCGGTGTCGGCGATCGTCACCGGCCCCGTCGCCAAGGCGGCGCTCTATGCCGCGGGCTTCACCCATTCGGGGCAGACCGAGTTCGTCGCCGAACGCTGCGGCGTCGCCCCCGGCAATGTCGCGATGATGCTGGCAGGCCCGAGCCTGCGCACGGTGTGCGTGACGACGCATGTCCCGCTGTCCGAGGTCGCCGGCATGCTCACCGTCGAGCTGATCGTCGCGCGTGCGCGCGTCACCGCCCGTGGGCTGCAGCGCGACTTCGGCATCGCCCAGCCGCGGATCGCGCTCGCCGGTTTCAACCCGCATGCCGGCGAGAGCGGCGCGCTGGGCCGCGAGGAGATCGACATCCTCATTCCCGCGCTCGAGCAGCTGCGCGAGGAGGGTATCGACATCGTCGGGCCGCTCGCCGCCGATACGATGTTCCATCCCCGCGCCCGCGCGCGGTACGATGCGGCGCTGTGCACCTATCATGACCAGGCGCTGATCCCGCTCAAGACGCTGCATTTCGACGAAGGCGTCAACATGACCCTCGGGCTGCCGATCATCCGCGTCGCGCCCGACCATGGCACCGCCTTCGCGATCGCAGGCCATAATATTGCCGAGCCGGGCGCGACGATCGCCGCGATCCGCATGGCCGGGGAGTGCGCCGAGCGCCGCGCGCGCACCGTGTGAGCGGTCTCTCCGATCTGCCGCCGCTGCGCGAGGTGATCGCGCGCCATGGTCTTGCCGCCTCAAAGGCACTCGGCCAGAATTTCCTGCTCGACCCGCAATTGCTCGACCGGATCGCACGCGTCGCGGGCGATCTTACGGGTCAGCGAGTCTATGAGGTCGGCCCCGGCCCCGGCGGGCTGACCCGGGCGCTGCTGCGTGCGGGCGCCGAGGTGGTCGCGGTCGAGCGCGACCGTCGTTGCCTGCCCGCGCTCGCCGAACTGGCCGACGCGGCGGACGGGCGGTTGCGCGTGATCGAGGGCGACGCGATGGCGATCGACGCGGCCGCCGAGGCCGGAGACGGCGCGCACATCGTCGCGAATCTGCCGTACAACGTCGGCACCGCGCTGCTGGTCCGCTGGCTCGAGCCCGACAAATGGCCGCCGTGGTGGGCCTCGCTCAGCCTGATGTTCCAGAAGGAGGTCGCCGAGCGCATCGTCGCCAAGCCGGGCAGCGATCCTTTCGGCCGGCTGTCGGTGCTCGCGCAGTGGCGCTGCCAGGCGACGCTGGCGCTGGGCGTCCATCGCTCGGCGTTCGTGCCGCCGCCCAAGGTGATGTCCGCCGTGGTGCATATCGTGCCCCGCGCGATGCCCGCGGGAGTCGATCCGGCGACGCTGTCGGCGCTGACCGCGGCGGCCTTCGGGCAGCGCCGCAAGATGCTGCGGCAGAGTCTCAAGGGCGTGGCGGGTGCGCTCGATGCGCTATCGACGCTGGGGATTGCGAGCGATCGCCGCCCTGAAACGCTGTCGGTCGACGAGTTCGTCGCGGTGGCGACGCTGCTGTCGCCCGAGGCGCCCTCGTCATCCCGGACTTGATCCGGGATCCGGAGCCGCAAACGACGACGCCCGAAGCCCTGGATCCCGGGTCAAGCCCGGGATGACGTCTGGAAGGACGTCAATTCTTTCCTGTCGTCGGCGCGGTCGCGGTGGTCTCCTGGCCCTTGGGGGGCACCTTGTCCGTCGCCGCGGCGGTCTGGACGAGCGGCGGCGGGCCCTTGGCGATCGCCACGGCGAGACTCGTCGAGGCCGGGCAGTCACCCTTGCACAGCGTCTTGATCCGCGCGAGCGTCTCCTTGGCGCGATCGACCGCGCCGCGCTGGACGAGCGCATTGCCCTCGCCGCTCAGCGCGGTGACGTCGTTGGGCTCGAGCAGCAGCGCGTCCTTGTAATAGCGGATCGCCTTGCCGGGCAGCATCTGCGCCTGCGCGACATGGCCGAGCGCCACGAACGCCGCGCGGTTGCGCGGATCGGCGGCGACCGCGGTCTCGAGCGCGTCGTTGGCGGCGGCGACATTGCCCGCCGCCAGCGCCGCCTCGCCGCGCTGCTGGAAGGCGCGCGATGTCGGGGCGATCTGATCGTCGGGCTTCTGGCCGAGACCGCTGCTGGAGATGGCGAGAAGGCCGAGGGCGGCAGCCGCGGCGACAGGCAGGAAACGCATCAAACTCTCCGGCAACCGATCTTGCGACCCTGTTAGCACGGCGCCTTGAGCCTCGCGACGAAAAAGCCGTCGGTGCCGTCGTCGATCGGGGTGAGTCGGAGCCCCGGCCCATGCGCACGGCCGGCGGGCAGCGCGATCGGTTCGGCGACCCAGCCGGGATGGCGCGCGAGGAAGGCGGCGACCTGCCCCGCCCCCTCCTCGTCGAGCAGCGAGCAGACGATGTGGACCAGCGTCCCGCCCGGCCGGACCAGAGTCGCGCCGACGTCGAGCAGCCGCGCCTGCAGCGTCACTAGCCGCTCGATCCGCGCGGGGGTCAGCCGCCAGCGCGCCTCGGGATTGCGGCGCCACGTGCCGGTGCCCGAACAGGGGGCGTCGATCACGACGAGGTCGGCGGCGGCGAGACTGTCGGCGAACGCGTCGCCCTCGCGATTGCCGTCGAGCAGCCGTGTCTCGACGATGGTGACGCCGGCGCGGTAGGCGCGCGGCGCGAGCCGCGACAGCCGCGCGCGATCGGTGTCGCTGGCGACGATCCGCCCGCGATCGTCCATCGCCGCCGCCAGCCCCAGCGTCTTGCCGCCCGCCCCCGCGCACAGGTCGATCACGGTCATGCCGGGTTTCGCCGCACAGGCGAGCGTGACGAGCTGGCTGCCCTCGTCCTGCACCTCGATTGCGCCGGCCTCCCATTCGGGCAACGGCTCGACCTGCGTGCCCTCGGGCAAGCGCAGGCCGTCGGGGGCATGCGGGGTCGGCTGCGCGCCTTCGATATGGATGTCGTCGCGTAGGGCCTTGAGGCGGTTGACGCGCAGGTCGAGCGGGGCACGATCGGCGAGGCCGAGCC
>NZ_CALMAW010000024.1 GCF_937859915.1 uncultured Sphingomonas sp.
CCGAGATCTACACTATCCTCTTCGTCGGCAGCGTCAGATGTGTATAAGAGACAGGATGTCGACTACGGCCCGGTTCCCAAGAGCATCGCCAATCCCGCCAACGTCTGGGTGCGCGACGGCGACGACATCGTCCATGCCGACCTCGTCAGCGGCACGGGGACGGCTGTGAAGCTCACCGGCGTCACCGTATACGACCGCGACGGCGGCGAACTGCGCCGCGTGTTCAAGGCGCCGTCGGCGGCAATCAAGCCCGGTGGTGGCTGGACCGCCGTCGGCACGACGATGTTCGACGTCGTCTCGGGCAACGAGCTCAAGGTCGCGCATTATGAGTTCGGCGCACACGTCACCGCCGAACAGTTCACGCTCGCCTCGGTCTCGGCCGACGAGCGTTCGCTGACCGATCTTGGCACCGCGGTCGACGAGCTCGAGTCCGCAGGCAGGCCGACGGGCCCGCTCGAGACCGGATGGTGGCACAAGCTCTCGGGCCCGCTGTCGTCCGTGCTGATGCCCCTGCTTGCCGGGGTTGCCGCCTTCGGCCTCGCACGGTCGGGCCAGCTGTTCGTGCGCGCAATCATCGGCATGGCGCTCGGCTTCGCCTATTTCGTCGCGGACAATTTTGCGGTCGCGATGGGCAATCTCGGCGCCTATCCGCCTTTCCTCGCCGCCTGGGCACCGTTCCTTCTGTTCCTGCTGATCGGCGAGACCGTGCTGATCCGCACCGAGGAGTAGCGGCCGGCCGCCTGCGTCCTGCGGCGCGATTGCCCACCGCTTCGACCCCCTCTGCTGCAATCCCTGCAATTGCACCTATCTTGACGGCGCCAGACGGTTGCCCAAAAGGCGCCGCATTGCCGGACCATAGCCACGGGTTCGGGAGTTGAGCCATTCCGCAACCGTCAGGGACGAACCGCCGCGTGAACACCACCGCCATCCGCCGCACCGGCTTCTGGTCGCAGTCGCACCATCTCGACCGGATGACGCTCCGGGAGCTGGTCGTCGCCTATCTGCAATATCCGGCGATCCTTATCTATCTTGGCCTCGCCGCGGTCTCGATCGGCGCGTTCGTCTATCATCCGGCCTCGATCGGACGCACCGCGCTGTCGGTCGCGGTCGCGGTGCTGCTGTTCCCGCTGGTCTGGTACGGGCTGCACCGCTTCGTGCTGCACTCGCGCTGGATGTGGAAGGTGAGCTTCCTGGCGGCGACCTGGAAGCGGATCCATTACGACCATCACCAAGATCCCAACCATCTCGAGGTGCTGTTCGGCTCGCCGCTCAACGTCGTGCCGACCGTCGCGCTGTCGACGATCCCGATCGGCTATTGGATCGGCGGTCCCGGCGGCGCCGCTGCAGCGTTCGCGACCGGTCTGATCCAGACCTGCATCAACGAATTTTTCCACTGCATCCAGCACCTCTCCTACAAGCCCAAGAACAAGTGGCTGGCGATGATCAAGCAGCGCCACATGGAGCATCATTTCCACGACGAGACCGGCAATTTCGGCATCACCAACTTCTGGTGGGACCATCTCGGCCGGACCCATTATGCCGGTGCCGCGGCCCGCCCGAAGAGCCGCACCGTGTTCAACCTCGGCTACACCGACGAGATCGCCGAGCGCTATCCCAAGGTCCGCGACCTGTCCGGCGGGGTCATCTCGACCGCCGAGTTCCGGCAACGCAACAAGGCCGCCTGACCAAGATTTAATGGAGCCGGGTGCGGCTTCCGGTTAGGTGTCCGGGCATCGGCAATCTGGGGCAGGGCATGGCAGGCGCGATCGACATCTTCGAGGTAAAGACCAAGGCCGACAAGAAACGGTTCGTCGAGGTCCAGTTCGCGCTCAACCGGCATGATCCGGCCTGGGTGCCCCCCCTCAAGATGGACGTGCTCGAGCTGCTCACCCCGGGCAAGAACCCGTGGTACGAGCATGGCCATGGCAGCCTGTTCATCGCGACGCGCGACGGCAAGGATGTCGGGCGGATTTCCGCGCACATCGATCATCTCTGGCTCGAAATGCCCCCCGAGCAGGGCGGCGGTCGCGACATCGGCAATTGGGGGCTGATGGAAGCGGTCGACGCCGAGATCGCAGCCGCGTTGATCGCGCGCGCCGAGATATGGTTGCGCGCCGAAGGCATGACGCGCGCGGTCGGCCCGATGTCGATCTCGATCTGGGACGAGCCCGGCCTGCTCGTCGCGGGCCACGATCATTCGCCGACGGTGATGATGGGGCACCACAATCCGCGCTACGAGGCGTGGATCGAGGCCGCCGGCTATCAGGGCGTCAAGGATCTCTACACTTACGATCTCGACATCACCAAGCCGTTCCCGCCGCTGATCCAACGCATCGTCGCCTCGGGCGAGCGCAACCCCCGCATCACCGTGCGCAAGGTCAACAAGAAGAACTTTGCCGCCGAGGCGGCGCTGATCCTGTCGATCCTCAACGATGCCTGGTCGGACAATTGGGGCTTCCTGCCGATCACCGACGCCGAGATCGCCTATGTCGGCAAGAAGCTCAAACCGATCGTCTTCAACGAACTCATCCGGATCGCCGAGGTCGACGGCGAGCCCGTCGCCTTCATGATGACCTGGCCCGATCTCAACGAGATGCAGAAGGACCTCGCCGGCGAGCTCTTCCCGTTCGGCGCGATTAAGCTGCTGTGGCGGCTCAATGGCGGATTCTCGGGCAAGCCGACGGTGCGCACCGTGCGCGTGCCGCTGATGGGCGTGGTCAAGCGGTTGCAGTCGACGCGGCTTGCCTCGCAGCTCGCCTTCATCATGATCGAATATATCCGCTCGGCCTCGGTGACCGACTTTGGTGCGACGCGCGCCGAGATCGGCTGGGTGCTGCAGGACAATCAGGGCATGGTCTCGATCGCCGACGCGATCGACAGCAAGATGAACCGCACCTACCGGATCTACGGCAAGACGCTGTAGCCGTGGCTCATTTGTCGAGGCTGTAGCCGGGGACCGTCGGCGCGAGCGGCGCTCCCCTGACCTTGAGCGCGATCCCCGTGGCCGCGACGGCCAGCAGCGCGATCGCGACCAGGGCCGCACGACGCTGACGTTCGATCTGCGCCAGAGGCCACAATCCGGCCGCGACGATCAGCAACAGGGGCGCCAAGGCGGGTGCGAGCGGCGCACCGATGCCGAGGAAGGTGAGGTGCGCCAGCGGCAGCAGCGGAATGCCGACCAGCATTGCCGCGGCAGCGATGATCGCCCAACTCGCCGGCCGCGCGAACGCGGCGTCGGTCCAAGCCACGACCGCGGCCGCCAGCGCGAACGTCAGGGCCGGCCAAGCGAAGATCCATGCCGCCAACGGTGCCTTTACCTGCAGGCCGATCGCAATCAGCAGCAGCACGGCGATCGCGCCCAGCCAGCCGCCCCAGCGTACCTGATTCTTCTCCCCAGCGAACCAACCGGTCGGCAGCCCGATCAGCGTGCAACCGACGACAAGGCCGTGCGGCGCCCCCTGCTTCCAGCACAGCAGCGCGAGGCATAGCGTCGGCACGAGCCACGCGATCCGCCAGACCGGGCGACGAAGTAAAAATGTGCCGAGAAGAAGCGCCGCAGCCGCGAGCACCGCTTGCGCCTCGAGCATCGGCAACGCTGCAAGCCGATCATAATAATTGGGATGACGAGCGCTGCCCGACAGCAGGTTGACCGCGGCCAGCGCGAGCACGCCGTGCGCGAGCAGCCAGAACATCGCCCCTGCCCCGGCGAGCATCTCCGCGGGCGCGATACCGAGCCGCCGGATGCGTAGCACGGCGACGCCCCACAGCAGCGCTGCGCCGAGGATGAGCAGCCAGCCCGTCCCGATCGCGTAAGCAACGAGGCCATATCCGGCATAATCGAAGAACACCGCATCGCGGCCCGTCGCGGGCAATTTCGGCGCGAAGGCCAGTGCGATTGCGGTGCCGAGGGCCTGATCCCCCATATCCTGCACACTGCGCGGATCGACATGGTCCGCCATGGCGAGCGGCGAGTGATAATAGCCCGCCCGGCCGAGGTTCGCGAAGTTGAAACCGGGCAGCCCCTGCTCGTGCGGCACCGTGAAATCGGTGTTGTTGGGCATCAGCCGATAGGCAAGCACCGCCATCGAATCGGCGATCGGATGCGCCACCCCGCGCCCGAACAGGCGGATCATCGCGGCATTGCCCGTGCCGGTCTCGAACATCGCCGCCCGGCCACCGGCGCCGCGCGACTCGAGGTTGATGACGACGCCGACGTGCTTGGCGAGCGGATCGCCCGGCCAGAAGGCGCGCGCGCCCGACAGGCCGATCTCTTCGCCGTCGGTGAGTATGACGACGATGTCCCGCGCCGGCATCCCCTTCGCCCGGATCGCGCGCAGGATCTCGAGGATCGAGGCGACACCGATGCTATCGTCCGCAGCACCGGGCGATCCCCACACCGTATCCAGATGCGCCATCAGCGCGACCGCGGGCTGCGCGCGGTCGCGCCCGGGCAGCACGCCGATCAGATCGACCAGTTCGGCCGACGCGCTGACCTGCGGATTCCAGCTGCGCAGCCTGGCATAGCCCACGGGATCGACGAGATAGTGCCGTTCTTCGGTTGCGACGCCGAGCCCGCGCAACCGCCCCGCCAGATAGGCCCGCACGCGCGCATTATCGACGGTCGCGACGGGATGCGGCCGCTGTCCGATCGTCCGCAGATCGACCATCGCGCGGTCGGCCGAAAAAACGGTTGTCGAGGCCGAGGCCGGCACGACCGCCGGCGGCGCGATGGCGCGCAGCCCGAACCACAGCACGACCAGGATCGTCGCGATCAACGCCACAATCCGCATGATCGGCGGCGCGCTGCTCAGCGTCCGGTCCTCGGCGGTGGCGATCAGCGCAACTCCACCCAGGTCGGCGCATGATCCGAGGCCTTCTCGCGCCCGCGCACCGCCTTGTCGACATTGGCGTCGACCAGCCTGTCGGCGGCCTGCGGGCTGAGCAGCAGATGGTCGATGCGGAAGCCCGCGTCGCGCGGCCATGCCCCCGCCTGATAATCCCAGAAGGTATAGAGCGGCGCCGGTTCGGGATGGCGCGCGCGGATCGCGTCGGTCCAGCCCTGGTGAAGCAAGCGGCGCAGCGCGGCACGGCTTTCGGGCTGGGTCAGCGCATCATCGGCCATCGCGAGCACCGAGAAGGTGTCGATGTCCCTGGGAGTGACATTATAGTCGCCGGCGAGCACGACCGGCTTTTCCTCGACCAGCAAGCTTGCCGCGTGATCGATCAGCCGTTCCATCCAGGCGAGCTTATAGTCGAACTTGGGACCGGGCTGCGGGTTGCCATTGGGCAGATAGATCGAGGCGACGACGACGCCGCCGACCTCGGCTTCGATATAGCGGCTGTGCGTCTCGTCGGGGTCATCGGGCAGGCCGCGGCGGCGTTCGACCGGCTGCTCGCCCCTGGCGAGGATCGCGACCCCGTTGAAGCCCTTCTGGCCGTGCCAGATGGCGCCATAGCCCGCATCCGTGATCGCCTGGATCGGGATCTTCTCGCCGTCCGCCTTGAGTTCCTGCAGGCAGGCGACGTCGGGCCTCGCCTCCTCGAGCCATTCGAGCAGCCGCGGCAGGCGGGCGTTGATACCGTTGACGTTGTAGGTGGCGATCCGCATCCGCGCGGTCTAGCCGGACCGCGGCCGGATCGGAAGCGTCAGATCGAGAAGCTCGATCCGCATCCGCAGCCCGACGCCGCCTGCGGGTTCTCGACCTTGAACGCCGCACCGCCCAGCGATTCGACATAATCGACCTGCGACCCGCGGACGAGATCGAGGCTGACCGGATCGACGACCAGCGTCACCCCGTCGCGCACCGCGAGAATGTCGTCGGCATCGGCCGCTTCGGCGAGCCCGAACACATATTGGAACCCGGCGCAGCCCCCCCCATCGACCGACAGGCGCAGCATCGCGGGCTTGCCCTGCTTGGCGGCGATCGCCGCGACGCGGGCCGCAGCGGCGGTGGTGATGTCGATGGCGGCGGGTTCGGTCATGTAACGGAGATAGGCCTCACCGCCCGGTCATTCAATCCGCGCCGGGATCTTCCGGACCGCCCATCGCGACCTGCGGGGTGTCGTGCGTCGGCGCGGTGCGGTTCTGCAGCGCCGTCAGATAGTCGGCGGTCTGCAGGAAGGGCATCGGATTGACCGCGCGGCCGTCGATGCGAACCTCGTAATGGAGATGGCTGCCGGTCGAGCGGCCGGTCGAGCCCATCAGCGCGATCAGATCGCCGCGATGGACGTGCTGGCCCTGATGGACCAGGATCTGCGAAAGATGGCCGTAGCGCGTCTCGATGCCCTTGCCATGCTCGAGCTGGACGAGATTGCCATAGCCGCCAAAAGTGCGCTCGGCGCGCCCGACATAGCCGTCGGCGGTGGCATAGACCGGCGTGCCGATCGGCGCCGCCATGTCGAGGCCAGGGTGCATTTCGCCGCCGCCGCCGAAGGGGTTGCCCCGTACGCCGAACACCGACGTGTAGCGGAAGTCGCGCACCGGCTTCTGCGAGGGCACCGAGACGAGGCCGCCATGCGGGACTGCGTCCATCTTCTGCCAGCCGTCGAACAGCGAGCGAAACATCGGATCGGCATGCGCGCCGATGCCCGCGGTCGACACGGCGTCGAAGGCACCGACTGACGTCGTGGCGGCGGCGACAGTGTCGGCCGCGGCGGCGGGCTGCGCGACGGTGGCGAACGCGATCGCCGCGAATGCGAATATCTTCAAACCGGCGATCCCGCGCGGCAACCGTTTGGCGATCGCCGCGTTATGCATCGAGCTGGTATAAAACGTCACGATTTTGGTCACCCCGCGCGTATCCGTGGTGCGGGAGCGATGCCGCAATCACAGATCTTTTGGCTCTGCCGTCGTGGAAAGCCCCTCCCGCTGACAGCGCTCGATGTCTGACCCGATCAGGTTAACGCCGCAAGTGTACCGTAATAATCCAGCGTCAGACCGGCCGCATCGCGCGCCGAAGCGTTGAATGGCGGCTTCACGAGCCCGGGGAATCGCCCTGCGATAATGTGCTGCCACGCCGTCGATGGCGTCTGCGCGGCCTCTTTGCAGCACTGTTCGAACCACCGCGTACCAACCGCGACATGCCGGATTTCGTCGACGAAGATGCGTGTCAGAATACGCGCCGAGCGCATGTCGCCTTGCGCTGCGAAGCGCTCGACGGTGGCCGGCGTGACGTCGAGACCGCGGGCCTCCAAGGCCATCGGCACGACCGCGAGCCGTGCCAGAAGATCGTCGCGCGTCTTGCCCGCCGCTTCCCACAGGCCGTCGTGCGCCGGTAGCGTCCCATAGCCCGAGCCCAGCGCGCGCAGCCGGCGGTCGAGCAGCGCGAAGTGCATCGCCTCGTCCGCGCCGACATGCAGCCAGTCGTCGACGAAGTTCCGCGGCATCGTCTCACCGAACCGGCCGGCGCAATCGAAGGCGAGATCGATCGCGACATATTCGATGTGCGCGAAGGCGTGCAGCATCGCGATACGCGACCGTTCGGAGCCGCCGCGCTTGCGCCGCGGCAGATCGCGCGGCGCGACAAGGATCGGCTGGGCGGGACGTGGCGGCGTGTCGGGCATCGAGACGTCGAAGCGATGGGCAAGCCCCCCGCCGCGCCATGTCCGCGCCGCCACCCGTGCCGCCATCGCCTTCTCGTGCGGGTCAGCGGTCCGCAGCACCGCCGCGCACGCCTGCGCGATGGTCTGCGCCGCACGGACGCCCGCCCGCCCGCGCGGCGTCATCCGCGCGCCAGCGCTTCGCCCGCCTCGAGCACCTGCTGCGCATGGCCGGGCACCTTCACCTTGCGCCAGATCCGTACGATGCGGCCCTCGGCATCGATCAGGAAGGTCGCACGGTCGATGCCCATATATTTGCGGCCATAGAGGCTCTTTTCGATCCAGGTGCCGAACGCCTCGCATACGCTGTCGTCGGGATCGCTGGCGAGGCTGATCGTCAGCCCATGTTTGGTCGCGAATTTGGCGTGCTGCGCGGGCGTATTCTTCGAGACGCCGAGAATGTCGATGCCGGCCATATCGAACGCCGACTTGAGCGCCGAGAAATCCTTGGCCTCGGTGGTGCAGCCCGGCGTATCGTCCTTGGGATAAAAATAGAGGACGAGCGGGCGGCCGCGCAGCTGCGCCAGGGCCAATGTCCCGCCGTCGGGGGTCGCGAGCGACACATCAGGGGCCATGTCGCCGGGTTGCAGATCGCTTGCCATCAATGCTCTCCTGTCTCGCCGGCGATCGCCCGCCACGCCTCGCCAACGCTCTGCCGCGCCGTATCGAGCCCGGCAAGCAGCGCCGACCAGTCCGCCATGCCGCACGCGCGAGCGATCGCCTCACGGGCCGCCGGCGCCGGCATTGCAGCACTGGGCGCCATCAGCCGCATCGTCACCAGCAGGCGCGTGAGCAGATCGTGCGCGACAAGCAGGGAAGCCGGCAGCAGCTCGGCTTCGACGAGTTGCGCAATCGCGACGCCCAACCGCGGATCGAAACCGATGCGATAGTTGAGCTGCGTGACATGGACGAGGAATTCGAGATCGACCAGCCCGCCCGGCATCAGCTTGACATCCAGAGGCCCGTTGGGGGGTTTATGCGTGGCAATGTCGGCGCGCATCTTGGCAGCGTCGGCAACCAGCTTCACGGGATCGCGATCGCTACGCAGCGTCAGAGCGACAACCGCATCCAGCGCCAGACGTGCGGCGGCCGATCCGAATACGATACGGGCCCGTGCGAGCGCCATATGCTCCCAAGTCCAGGCATTCTCGCGCTGATAGCGCGCGAAACTGTCGACCGAGACCGCCAGCAGCCCCTGCGCGCCCGAAGGTCGCAGCCGCGTGTCGATCTCGTACAGCGGCCCCGCCGCGGTCGGCACCGACAAAGCGGCGGTGACTCGCTGCGCCAGTCGGTTGAAATAGAGCGTGGCGCCGAGCGGCTTGGCGCCATCGGACTCGGCGAGATGGTCGCCGGTGAACAGGAAGACGAGATCGAGATCGGAGGCATGGGTCAGCGCCGCGCCGCCGAAGCGGCCGAGCGCCAGGATCACCAGCTCGCCGCCAGGGATGCGGCCATGGATCGCCTCGAACGCGGCGATCGCCGCGTTCGCCAGCGCCGCGAGCGCGGCCTCGGCGATCCGCGCATAGCCGCCGGCGACATCAAGCGGGTCGCTTGCCGCCGAGACGATCTGCACGCCCTGCGCGAAGCGCAGCTCGCCGACCTCGCGCCGCACGCGATCGAGCAGCGACTGATAATCCTCGCCCTCCCCCCCGGCAAAGCCTGCCGCGAGCTGCGCAACCGATCCCGGCGGGTCAAGCGCCCGCGCATCGATCAGCGCGTCGATCAGATCGGGGCGCCGGCCAAGCATGTCGGCGAGTGTCGGCGCGAGGCTGAACACGTCACAGGCAAGCTTCGCCAGCTGCGGCCTGGCCTCGAGCAGGCGGAACAGGTTGATTGCGCTGGGCAGCTTTTCGACGACATTGTCGAACCGGTTGAGTGCCGCAGCCGGATCGGGCGCCGCGCCGAGTGCGGCAATCAAGCCCGGCAGCACGGCTTCGAGCGCATTCTGCGCCGCCGCAGACCGTAGCGACCGCACGCTTCCACCCCGCCAATGCGCGATGCGCGTCGCCGCCGCCTCGGTATCGGCGAAGCCAGCCCCCGCGAGCGCCGCCGCCAGCTCGACGTCGTCGCTCGGCAGCGTGCGATCCTCCGGTGCGTCGAGCGCGTCATAGATCGACCCGACGCGCTCGACATGCGGACGCAAGACGTCGAGCAGCGACGCCGCATCGGCACGGCCATCGAGCAGCGCGACGTTGTCGAGTGCCGCCAGATCGGCCGGCAGGCTGTGCGTCTGGCGATCCTCGACCATCTGCAACCGGTGCTCGACGGTGCGGTAGAGGCGATAGGCCGCCGCGAGTTCGGCGGCTTCGTCGGGATCGATCCGTCCCGCTTCCGCCAGGGCCGCCAGCGCATCCAGCGTCGCCGGCGCCCGCAGCAGGCGTTCGCGACCACCGTGAATCAGTTGGTGGATCTGCGCGAAAAACTCGATCTCGCGGATGGCGCCGCGGCCGCGCTTGAGATCATAGCCTGGCCCGAAGCGCTGCCCGGCCTCATAATGGCTGCGGATGCGGCGCGAAAGCGCGCGAATTTCGCCGATCGCGCCGAAATCAAGCGCGCGCCGCCAGACGAAGGGGCGGATTTCGTCGAGAAACCGCTCGCCCAGCGCGACGTCGCCCGCCGCGGCGCGCGCGCGGATGAAGGCGGCACGCTCCCACGGCAGTGCGCTCGACTCATAATAGGCGATCGCGGCCGACACGGGGAGCGCCAGAGGGGTCGCTTCGGGCGCCGGTCGCAGCCGCAGGTCGACGCGGAACACATAGCCGTCGGCGTCGATCGTCTGGAGCAGCTCGACGACCCGGCGCGCGATCCGCACCGCCGCCTCGACGGGTTCCTCGCGCGCACGCCGCGGCAGCGTGTCGGGATCGAAGATCAGGATCGGATCGATATCGGACGAATAATTCAGCTCGCGACTGCCATGTTTGCCAAGTGCCAGCGCGGCAAAACCGGCAGGCTCGGCGTCGGGCGTCCGCTCCGTGATGGCGGCACGGATCGCGGCATCGAGGGCGCGGTCTGCGAAGTCGGACAATCGCTGCGTCACCGTCTCGAGCGGCAGCACGCCGGAGAGGTCGCCGACGGCAAGCGCGAGGGCCAACCGCCGTTTTGCGCCACGAAGCGCCGATGCGACGCCGGCCTCGCCTTCGACGCGGGCGGTCGTCTTATCCCAGGCGGACCCGAGGTCGCCGGCGTCGAGCGCCATCGCCACCGCCGTCTCGCGCCGTGCCAATCGTCGCAGATAAGGCGCGTGGGCCTGCGCCCGTGCCAATGCAGCGACCACCGCCCGATCCGGGACATTACTCATACTAAAGAGACGTCGCCTGCGAAGATGCCACGCAACCCTCGCGCAACTTGCGGCGTTGACCCCCTATGGGACAGCAGGACTGGACATCCGCGACCGATCGCCAAGCGCAGCTCAGCGGTGCGGCCAAGCTGGTCGGTACGCCGAGCGAGACAGCCGATCTGGGCACTGCGCTGCGCGGAGCATTCCGATGCGAGAAGGGCTCGACGGCCGATTTCGACACGTTGCTCGCCAAGCTTCGCTAGGCGCTTAGCGCCCCGGTCCATCCCGGCTCAGATCGTCGACCTGATCCATGATCGTCTGCAACGCCGTGGTGTTCGGATCGGTCGTGTGCGTCCGTCGTGATGGCAATTTGCCGTCCGTCAACAGAGCCTCCAGCGCGACGCGACCGCGCGCGACGCGGCTCTTGATCGTGCCGACGGCGCATCCGCAAATCTCGGCCGCCTCTTCATAGGCGAAGCCGCCCGCGCCGACGAGGATCAACGCCTCGCGCTGCGGTTGGGGGAGATGGAGCAACGCACGCTGCATGTCGCCAAGTTCGACGTGGCGATCCTGACTGGCCGGTGCAGCGAGCAGCTTGTTGGCGGTGATCTCGTCCCACTCGCCCTTGAACCGCGCGCGGCGCATCTGGCTGAGGAACAGATTGCGCAGGATGATGAAGGTCCAGGCACGCATGTTGGTCCCGGCCTGGAAACGCTGACGCGCCGCCCAGGCCTTGAGCAACGTCTCTTGCACCAGATCGTCGGCGAGGTCGCGATTGCCCGAGAGCGAGCGACCGAAAGCACGCAGATGCGGGATGACCTGCGCCAACTGCGTCTTGAATTCATTGTCGGGCAGCGGCGTGTGGACGTAGGGAACTTCCTCGCCTGCCTCGTCAGCGCCTTCCACATCCTGCGGAACGTCGGTCGTCATCAGTCCCCCAGGGCTCCCTTGGCAGCGATCCTACCCTTGCCGCGCAAAGATAGGCGCCCGCTCGCCCCAACACCAGAGGCGAGGTCGTCATTGATCGTAAGCGATTAGGCTAACGGTTGATAAACAACAGGATAGCGAAGATCACGATGATCGCCGCCAGCGAGATGCCGAGCACGTAGCGGACCGTATTGGTCTTCTGTCCGCCCCGAGCCTCGGTAGCGGACAGATGGGTCTGCTTATCGTCCATCGACGCTCTCCCGATCGTTTCGACATGCTAACGTCGGGCCGGGCGCCGCGGTTCCGTTCAGGCGGGAACCGTCGACGTGTCGAAGAACAGCGCCTGTGCGATCGCGGCTTTGACGGTCGATCGCTGGAACGGCTTGGTGATCAGGAAGGTCGGCTCGGGCCGCTCGCCGGTGAGCAATCGCTCGGGGAAGGCGGTGATGAAGATCACGGGCACTTCGAATTGGGCCAGGATGTCCTTGACCGCGTCGATGCCCGAACTGTCGTCGGCCAACTGGATGTCGGCAAGCACGAGACCGGGGCGACGCGCCATCGCCTGCGCGACCGCCTCGTCGCGGGTCACCGCAACGCCGGTGACGCCATGGCCGAGATCACGCACGATCGTCTCGAGATCCATGGCGATGATCGGCTCGTCCTCGATGATCAGCACGTCGGCATGGGTCTGGCGCTCGATCTCGGACAAGGCATCGGCGACCAGCGTGTCGACCTCGTCGGTATCGACGCCGATCAGATAGGCGGCATCCTCGCTGGTGAAGCCTTCCATCGCGGTCAGCAGCAGCGCCTGGCGCGAGCGCGGGGTGATGCGGGCAAGGCGCGCCTGCGCGATCACCTCGGGTTGGGCATTGTCCTGCCCGCCATCGACGCCGGTCTCGACATTGGCGGACGACCAGATCGCCTGGAAGGTGCGATAAAGGCCAAGCCGCGGATCGACATCACGCGGAAAATCTTCCGGCGCCGCAACGATCGCCTCGAGCGTCGCGCGGACATAAGCATCGCCCTGTTTCTGGGTGCCGGTCAGCGCGCGCGCATAGCGCCGTACGAACGGAAGATGCGGCGCAAGATCTTGTCCAAGCGACATAAATATTTCCCAACTCCAATGCGGGGCACCTAATGGCCCAGCGCCGGATCCGCATTTGCAATGCGCCCCGCCCCTGCGATGACCGCCCCACAGCCTAAGGTTCATCAGGGGGTGGAACCAACGTGCGACTTTTTTGTTTCCACGGCCACGCGAGGATTTTATCGCGGTATCTCTGCTGACCGTCTACACAGCCTGGGAAGGGCGTGTGGCGTGCGGCCGGCGACTGGGGACGGGGCACGTTGGCGTTGAGCGACGAAAAGAAGACCAAGCGTAAGACCGGGGGCAAGCCATCCAGCGACGGCACCGCCGACCGCGACGTTGGCCATGCGCTTCGATCGGTCTATTCCAAGACCGTGAGCGAGGATGTCCCCTCTGAGCTGCTGGACCTTCTAGGCAAGCTTAGCTGACGGGCGTGCCCGCCGCCGCGCCATCGGAATCCATGTCGCAGCCTTCGTCCATGCTTCGTGCGTTCGCGCGGCTGTCGACCAGCCTGAAAATTCTCATCGTGCTGTCGCTGGCCTTGCTGCCGCTGGGCATCATCGCGTCACTCGCCTCGATCGAGACAGCAAAGGCCAATCGCACGAATCGCGAGGCGGCCGCGCGCCTGCTCGCGAACGACAGCGCCGAACGTTTCAACCTTTATATCGACCATGTCGCTGGGCTCCTCCATGCCGCCCAGCGGAACGGCCCAGCCGGCTGCCGCCGTGCGATCACCGCGCTGGACGCACCGGGCGCGGCCGTCGCGATCTTCAACGCTGGCGGCAAGCTGATCTGCTCGAGCCGCCCGCTGGTCGCGACCTCGCCGATGCTGGCGGCCGGCCCCGCCCCGATCGCAACGATCGATGGCGAGGATCAGGCGGTTCGCCTGATCGCGAGCGCCGGCGACGTGCCCGGCTGGGCGTTCGCCGTGCTACCCAAGGCGCTGTTGGCCCGCTCGCTGCATCCCAATGCGCTCGACGGCAGCTATGCGCTCCGGCTCGACGACCAGAGCGGCCAGACGCTGAGCCTCGCCACGATCGAGAGCGTCCCGCTCGGCCGCAGCGTGTTGGCCAGTTTCCCGATCGCCGGCGGCCAGCTGCGGCTGACGATGACGATCGCGACCCCGCCGCTCAGTGCCAACGAGATCCTGCTCACGCTTCTGCCGCTGCTGATGTGGATCTCGGCCGCCGCGATCGGCTGGCTGGTCGTTGACAGGCTGATCCTGCGCCCGCTCGACGCGATGCAGGAGGCGGTCGACCGCTACCGGCTCACCGGCCATTTCGAAACGCCGCCGCTCACCACCCCCGCCCTCGAGATCCGCACGCTGGGTCACGCCTTCCAGCGCGCCGCGCTGACGATCACGCGGCATGAGGCCGAGCTCGAGGAGGGTCTTGCCCGGCAGACCAAGCTGACCCGCGAGGTCCATCATCGCGTCAAGAACAACCTTCAGGTCGTCGCCAGCCTGCTCAACATTCACGCGCGCGGCGCCCGCACGCCCGAGGCCGCCGACGCCTATGCCACGATCCAGCGCCGGGTCGACGCGTTGGCGCTCGTCCACCGCAGCCATTATGCCGAGCTTGAGGTCAACCAGGGCATCGCGCTGCGCCCGCTGATCGGCGAGCTCGCCGCCAATCTGCGCCGGTCACTCCCGGGTAAGATCAAGCCGCCGGTGATCTCGCTCGCTGTCGGCCTTTTCCATGTCCAGCAGGACGCTGCGATCTCCGCTGCCTTCCTGCTCGTCGAGCTGGTCGAGACCGCAATGACGCGGCTGCCCGGCACGACGATCGCGATCACGCTAGAGGCGGTGCGCGGCCGCGGCGATCGCGCCCTGCTGACGGTCCGCTCGCCCGCGCTGGCACGCGACGCCGCCCCGGTCGACGACCGCTTCGAGCTGTTCGAGCGCGTCGTCGGCGGACTGGCCCGCCAGATTCGCGCGCCGCTCGAGCGCGACGAAGTCCGCGGGACCGCGACAATCGAGCTCACCGTATTGGACGAGGCGACGCGCGCCGGCGCCGCCTGAGCGCTCAGCCTCGCTTTGCAGCGGGCGCCCCGTGCCGTCGCGCCGCCCTGCTCGCCGCGCATCGCCAGAAATTTCGCCAGCGCCGGAACCGCTCTCGGTCTTGCCCGTTTTATACCACGGATAGCGACCTTTTGCCCCCCCGCTCTCGCTATCCATCCATACCGGGCCCGGTACCCCGTCTTCCCCCCCAGACGGCGTTCCGGGCCCAAATTGTATCCGACGAAGATCGCAGACGCGCCAAGTTGCGGAACCATTGTTTCGGGGGCGCATTGTCCGGACGGCGACGACGCATCATGCTCGTCAGGTAAGGAGCTCATCATGGTTCGCAAGATTTTGACCGTTGGACTGATCGCTGGCACGTTCGCAATTTCCGCCTGCAACACCGTTGCCGGCGCTGGCAAGGACGTCTCTTCGGTCGGTCACGCGACCACGAAGGCCGCCGACAGCAACAAGTAAGTCCGTCCCCGGACGAGCTAGCGAGGGCGCTGCCGGCAACGGCGGCGCCCTTTTCGCGTCGGATGTCGGGACCTAAGCGGCTTCGGCTTCGCGCGCGCGGCGGCGCTCGGTGAACCAGATCGCGATCAGCGCGAACTCGTAGAGCAGCACCAGCGGCACCGCGAGCAGCAGCATCGACACGACATCGGGCGGCGCCAGCAATGCGGCGATGCCGAAGATCGCGACCACCGCATAGCGCCGGCCCTTGACGAGCTGGGTGCGCGTGACGATCCCCGCGCGCTCGAGCAGCATCATCAGCACCGGCAGTAGAAACGCGACGCCGAAGCCGAACAGGAATTTGGTGACGAAGGCGAGATAATTGCCGATCGCCGGCAGCGCCTCCTGCTGGATCCCGCCGACATTGCCCTGGAAACCGAGCAGGAAGTGCAGCGCCAGTGGCATCGCCATATAATAGGCCATCGCCGCGCCCGACAGGAACAGCACTGGGGTCAGGATGAGGAACGGCAGCAGCGCGCGCTTCTCCTTGCCGTAGAGCCCGGGTGCGACGAACCGCCAGATCTGGTTGGCGACGACGGGGAAGCTCAGCATGATCGCCGAAAATAGCGCCACCTTGAGCTTGGCGAAAAACGCCTCGAACACGTCGGTATAGATCAGCTTGCCCTGACCCGCACGCAGCAGCGGCTGAACCAGGAAGGCGAAGATATTCTCCGCGAAATAATAGCACACGCAGAACGCCAGCCCGAGCGCAGCGAACGCCCAGATCAGCCGGCGCCTGAGCTCGATCAGATGTTCGAGAAGCGGCGCACGCGTGTCGTCGAGCTCGTCCTCGCCCCCGGTCATCGTTCAGCCCTGCCGCTGGGCTTCAGCGGGCGGTGTCGGCTGATGCTCAAGCGCGACGGCCGCCTCGGACGGTGACGCGATCGCAGGCACAGACGCAGGCGCCGCGATCTCCCCGGCCGGCGTCGCCCCACCGCCGATCAGATCGGCATGCTCGCGCATGATCCGCTCGTTCTCGGCTTTCCACTTCGCTTCCATCTCATGCAACTCGGCATCGCGGACCATGTCGTCCATCGCGGTGCGGAAATGGCGTGCCATCGTCCGCCCCTTGCCGACCCACTGGCCGACGAAGCGCATCACGCGCGGCAGGTCCTTGGGACCAATGAAGACAATCGCGACGAGGGCCACGAGCATCATCTCGGACGGGGCGATATCGAACATCGACGCTCAGTGCTGGAGGGACGGTCGCGACGCGCTCAGTCGTGCGGCCGGTCGTCGCGCATCGGCTGGAGGTTGCGATCGACGGTCGGATCGAGCGGCGCCTGCTGCTGAAGCTGCGCGGTGGTACGCGGCGGCACGGGATGGGTGGCGTCGTCTTCGTCAGCCATGCCCTTCTTGAACTGCTTCACGCCCTTGGCGACATCGCCCATCAACGCGGAGAAGCGGCCGCCGCCGAGCAGGAGCGCCGCGACCACGGCGAGAAGCAGGATGTGCGGAAGGGACAGGCCCATGACAAATCTCCGGAAGGATAATTAACCCCTATCTAGGCGTCATCGTCGCCGCTTGCTACCTCGACGTTGAAAAGCGCTTCGTCGACCGGATCGAGCAGCCCCGCGGCGCGCAGATCGTCGATCCCCGGCAGGTCGCGCCGGCTGGCCAGGCCGAAATGCGTGAGGAAGCTTGCGGTGGTCGCGTAGATCAGCGGCCGCCCCGGCACCTCGCGCCGGCCGGCCGGCCGCACCCAGCCAGCCTCCATCAGCACGTCGAGCGTCCCCTTAGAGATCTGGACGCCGCGAATCGCCTCGATCTCGGCCCGGCTGACGGGCTCGTGATAGGCGATGATCGCCAATGTCTCGATCGCAGCGCGGCTAAGCCGACGCGGTTCTTCGCGCGTTCGGCGCAGGATGTGCGCAAGATCGGGCGCGGTTTCGAAATGCCAGCGTCCGCCGCGTTCGACCGGCCGAATGCCACGCGACGCATAGCGCTCGACGAGCGTCGCGAGGGCGGTAGCGACATCGACGCCCTCTCCCGCCGCGGCCGCGATCTCGGCGACCGACAGCGACTGCTCGGCGGCGAACAACACCGCCTCGACGGCTCGATCGTCATGCCCGATCATGCCGCGCGGACCCACAGCGTTGCAAAGGCCGCATCCTGTCGCAGCTCGAGCCGGCCCTGCTTGGCAAGTTCGAGCATCGCGAGGAAGCTTGACGCCCGCGCCGACCGCGCCATCGTGGGATCGCTGGTTGTGGGTAGGAAGCCTTCGAGCGCAGTCCAGTCGAGCGTATGGCCGAGCATCGCCTCGACGCGCTGCAGGGCGGCGTCGAGCATCATCACCGGGCGGCGCGAGACGACGTGGAGCACCGGGACGTTGCGCGCGGTGATCGCGCCATAGGCGGTGATCAGATCGTAGAGATCGGCCTGCCACGCCGCCTTGCGGATCACGCGCAGCCCTTCCGGCGCGCCGCGCGCGAAGACGTCGCGCCCGATCCGGTCGCGCGCCATCAGCCGCGCCCCTGCCTCGCGCATCGCATCGAGCCGCTGGAGACGCAGTTGCAGTCGCAGTGCCAGTTCGGCGGGGTCCGGCTCGATGTCGGGATCGCGCGGCAGCAGCAGCCCCGATTTGAGATAGGCCAGCCACGCCGCCATCACGAGATAATCGGCGGCGATCTCGAGCTTGAGCGCGCGCGCGTCCTCGATGAAGGCGAGATATTGTTCGACCAGGGCAAGGATCGACAATTCGCGCAGATCGACCTTCTGCGAGCGCGCCAGCGTCAGCAGCAGATCGAGCGGCCCCTCCCAGCCGTCGATGTCGATCGTGAGCGTGTCGTCGTCCATGGGGGCAAGCTAGCGCGCGACCGCCGCGCTGCCAAACCGGGGGAATGCGAATTTCGCAGCGCTACCGTTCCCTGGCGAACGCCGGGGCCCAGGTCTCACGCTTGCAATTGCCGTCACCTCCGCCACGGGTTCGGGGCCTGGGCTCCGGCTTCCGCCGGGGAACGGCTAAGCCAAGGCCAGCAGCGCGTCTCGCCGCGCGGCGAGATCGTCGAAGCTGTCGACCGGCGCCGCACCGGCGATCGTCGCCATCGCGCGATCGAGCCGCGTCATCGCCGCCGCGCCGATCGGCCCCAGCGCGCCCGCCACCGCTTCCATCTCGGCGAGATCGCCCGAGCAGTGCAGCGCGATGTCGCAGCCGGCCGCGATCACGCCGCCCGCGCGCTCGCTGAAATCGCCGGACAGCGCGCGCATGCCGAGGTCGTCGGACATCAGCAGTCCGTCGAAGCCGATCCGGCCGCGGATGATGTCGGCGATCACGACCGGCGACAGGCTGGCGCAGCGCTCCGCGTCCCAGGCGGTGTAGACGACGTGCGCGGTCATTCCCATCGGCGCGTCGCGCAATCGCTCGAACGGACGGATGTCGTCGGCAAGCGCCGCGTCGGACGCTGTGACGACGGGCAGTACCTTGTGGCTATCCGCCATCGCGCGGCCATGGCCGGGCATATGCTTGACGACGCCGACGACGCCGCCCTCGCGCAAGCCGTCGAGCACCAACCGGCCGAGCGAGGCGACCTGGATCGGGTCGGCACCGAACGAGCGGTCGCCGATGATCGCATCGGCATCGGGCCGGCGCACATCGAGCAGCGGCAGGCAGTCGACGGTGATGCCCGACTCGCGCAACATCACTGCGATCGCCAGCGCGTTGAGCCGCACCGCCTCCATCGCCGAGACCGGCGCTTTCTCATACAAGCGGGCAAAGGGTTCGGCGGCCGGCAGCTCCGGCCATTCGGGCGGCGCCATACGCTGGACGCGCCCGCCCTCCTGGTCGATCAGGATCGGCAGATCGTCGCGTCCCGACAGCGCACGCAGATTGTCGGTCAGCGCGCGCAATTGCGCACGATCGACGCAATTGCGCTTGAAGAGGATGTAGCCGGCCGGGTCGGCCGCGCGGAAGAAGCTGCGTTCGGCCTCGCCGAGCACCGGCCCGGCGAGGCCCAGAAAGGCCGGTATCATGGGGTCAGGCGCTACGCCTCAGCCGACGACCGTGCAAGCCTCGCCCGCGACCTTGAGCTTCGAGCAGACCGTCGCGGCCTGGCCGCCGGCACCGGCGCGGAGCCGGTAATAGGTCTTGCCGTTGACCTCGGCCTTGACCACCGAATGGGTCAACGCGCCGAGATAGGCATAGCGGCCTGACAGCGACTTCCAGGCGGCGTCGGCCTTGGCCTGGCTGTCGAGCGCGCCGAGCTGGATCGTCCCGCCTGCAGCCGGAGCCGATGCGGTGACCGACTCGACGGGGGCGACCTTGGCCGGTGCCGGCTTGGCGGGGGCAAGCTTCGCCGACGCGACCGGGGTGGGCTCAGGCTTGGCGGTCTCGGCCTTGGCGGGCGCGATCTTGGCGGGCGCGATCTTGGCCGGCTCGACCGGCTTCGCCTCGGGCGCCTTGGCATCCGCGGTCTTGCCCTTGATCGGCGCCTCGGGAATCGCGGAGAGGTCAATCTTGGCGTTGGGGTCGGCGCCTTCGCTCGCCGCGTAGCTCGAATCGCCCTGGCCCTTGACCTGCATGCCGCCGGCATCGGCCGGCTTGGTCTTGTAGGGACCGGACTGCGCCGCGATCAGCGTCGGGTCGCTCGCCGAGGTACCGGGGCCGCCCGCACGCTGCTTGAGCCAATAGACGCCGCCGACGACGAGACCCAGCGCGATCAACGCCACCACGACACCCGCGATCAGGCGGGCGGCAGAGACGCCTTCTTCGGCGCCCTCCTCGTCCACCGGCTCCAGCCAGGGCAGGCGATCCTCTTCCATAGTGCCACGCCCAAGGTCCGACATCATTACATCTCCTCGGCCGCGGCGACCCCCATGATCGCCAGACCGTTTCGCACTATCTGCCCGATGGCTTCGGCAAGGGAAAGCCGTGCTTGTGTCGTAGCGGGATCGCCCTGCACCAAAAAGCGACGATCGGGCGCGTCGTTGCCGCGATTCCACAGCGCGTGGAACGCGCCGGCGAGATCGTAGAGGTAGAAGGCGACGCGATGCGGCTCGCGCGTCGCGGCGGCCTGCTCGACGATCCGCGGGAATTGCGCGGCGAGCCGGACGAGTCCGAGCTCCTCGTCGTCGAGCCGCGCCCAGTCGGCCGCGCCCTCGCCCGCCAGGCCGAGTTCGGCCGCCTTGCGCTGCACCGAGCGAATCCGGGCATGCGCATATTGGACGTAGAAGACCGGATTGTCCTTCGAGGCCTCGACCACCTTGGCGAAGTCGAAATCCATCTGCGCGTCGGCCTTGCGGGTCAGCATCGTGAAGCGGACGACGTCGCGCCCGACCTCGCGCACGACATCGGCCAGCGTCACGAACTGCCCCGAGCGCTTGGACATTTTGACCGGCTCGCCGTTACGCAGCAGCTTGACCATCTGAACAAGCTTGACGTCGAAGCGCTTGCCGCCGGTGAGCGCCTTCACGGCCGCCTGGATGCGGCTGACGGTGCCGGCATGATCGGCGCCCCAGATGTCGATCAGTTCGTCGGCCTCTGCCGCCTTCTGCGCGTGATACGCGAGATCGGTGCCGAAATAGGTGAGCCCGCCCTTGGAGTTGCGCACCGGGCGATCCTGGTCGTCGCCGAACTGCGTCGAGCGGAACAGCGTCATCTCGACCGGCTCCCAGTCGTCGGGAAGCTTGCCTTTGGGCGCCTCGAGCACGCCCTGGTAGAGCAGGCCCTTGGCCTCGAGCTCCGCAAAGGCGGCCGTGACCTTGCCGGAATCCTGGACCTCGGCCTCGGAGGCGAACAGGTCGTGATGGATGCCGAGCAAAGCGAGGTCGGCGCGGATCATGTCGAGCATCGCCGCCACCGCCTTGGCACGGAACAGGTCGAGCCATTCGGCCTCCGGCGCCCTGGCATAGCGTTCGCCAAATTCGGCGGCGAGCGCGGCACCGACGGGCACCAGATAGTCGCCCGGGTAGAAACCCTCCGGAATCTCGCCGATGTCCTCGCCGAGCGCTTCGCGGTAGCGCAGATGCGCCGAGCGGCCGAGCGTCTGGACCTGCGACCCGGCGTCGTTGACATAATATTCGCGCGTCACCGGATGACCGACGAAGGCGAGCAGGCTGGCCAGCGCATCGCCGACGACCGCGCCGCGGCAATGGCCCATGTGCATCGGCCCGGTCGGGTTCGCCGAGACATATTCGACGTTGACGCGGTGCCCCGCGCCCGCGGTCGAGCGGCCATAGTCGCCGCGCAGGTCGAGGATCGCCGCGAGTTCGTCGTGCCACACGTCCGGCGCGAGCCGCAGGTTGACGAAGCCCGGCCCCGCGATCTCGACTGCGGTGACGCCCGGGATCTGCGCCAGCTTGGGCAGCAGCAGCGCGGCCAGCGCGCGCGGATTGCTGCCGGCGGGCTTGGCGAGCACCATCGCGGCATTGGTCGACAGGTCGCCATGGCTCGGATCGCGCGGCGGCTCGATCGAGACCGCGCGGCGTGGCAGGCCCGGCGGCAGCGCGCCATCGGCTTCGAGACCATCGAGGATACGGCCGATCTCATCGGCGAAACGGAGGTAGAGCGTCACGGGCGGTCCGGTCTTGTGCTGGCGGTGCGGGCCTGCGCCTGTAGCGTGGCGGCGGCGGCGGGGCAAACCGACTGCGGCATCTCTCGATCTGTCGCTCGCGTGCGCAGATGCGGGCTTCGCCTTGTGCCGCGGCGAGCTCCCGACGTCCGCCGCCGAACCGCGCCCGCGATGATTGCCGCGCCACATCGCCCCGATTGCGGATGCTGCTTGGAGATGCGATCCTGCGGCATGCAGGACGTTGCGCCGACCGCGAAAAGGACATCCGGCTGGCTTTCGGTCGCGGGCTTCGCCGGGCTCGGCGCGTTCGCCGCCATGTCGCTCGGTCGCGTGCGAAAATTGCGCAGGGTGTCGCCGGACCTGCGCAGCGCCGGGCTGATGTTGATGCCGCCAATCGCGGCGCCGCTGATACCGATGATCCGGCACGCGACGCGGCGGCGCGCTGCATCGACACCGGTGCCGGACGGCGTCGCCGTGTCGTACCAGCATGTCCGCGGCGCGCCTGGCGCACCGGACGTTCGTGTGATGACGGTCGCACGGGCCGGCCATGCCGGGACGGGCCCGGCGCTGCTCTGGCTGCACGGCGGCGGCTATGTGTTCGGCACGCCGGAGATGGACCTGCCTTTGCTGGCACGCATCGTCGAGCGCGCGGATATCCGGATCTTTAGCGTCGACTATCGGCTCGCGCCGCACGCCCCTTATCCCGCCGCACTCGACGATGCGATGGCGGCGCTGCGCTGGATCGTCGAAGGCGCCGCGGCGCTTGGCGTAGACCCGCGGCGTATCGCAATCGGCGGCAACAGCGCAGGCGGCGGGCTTGCAGCCGCACTCGCGCAACGCGCCTGCGACGAGGGCATGACGCCTGCCTTCCAGCTGCTGATGTACCCGATGCTCGATGACCGGACGGTCTGTCGGGGCGACCGGCAGGGCCGCGGGGAGCTGGTCTGGACACCGCGCAACAACCGCCATGGCTGGGCCGCCTATCTCGGTCATCCGCCCTGCCGCGATGACGCGCCATCCTATGCGGCACCAGCCCGACGCGAACAGCTAGGCGGCCTGCCTCCGGCCTGGATCGGCGTCGGCACGCTCGACCTCTTCCACGACGAGGATGTCGCCTATGCGGAGCGGCTGCGCGCGGCGGGCGTCCCGTGCGCGCTCGCCGTCGTCGCCGATGCCCCGCATGCGTTCGACCTGTTCAATTTCGAGTCGCGGATTGCGCACCATTTCCACGACGGGATGATTTCGGCGCTGCTCGCAGCCTATGCGAAGATCACGCCGACGCCGCCCTAGCCGCGCCGCGGGCGACGTCCTTGGCTGCGCGTCATCGGATCGGGCTTGGGCGGCGCCTTCCAGCCAGGGGGCGGCGTCAGGCGCTGCTGGCTGGACCCCAGGCCCATCGCGCCCGGCTGTTGCCGCGTCAGGCCGGTCGTGTCGGCGGAGGCGGCCTCGTCCGCTTCGGCACCTCCGCGCATCAGGCTTATCCGATCGCGTAGCCGACGCGCCTCTTCGAAATCGAGCGCAGCCGCAGCGGCCTCCATCTGTACGCGTAGCTGGTCGATCGTCTCCGCCATCTAACGACAACGTCCGTGCGATCCGCTGGGTTCACGCCGGTGACCGTCCGGTCAAAAACCTTCGGGCAGCGTCACCGGCCCGACCACCGCGCAATGACGCGTAATCGCATAGCGATCGGTCATGCCGGCAATGAAGTCGGCGATGTGGCGCGTGCGATCGGGATCGGCGGCGGGCAGCGTCCGGCGCCATTCCGGCGGGAGAAGAGACGGATCGGCGGCATAGGCCGCGAACAGCCGCACGAGCACGCCACGCGCCTCGTCCGCGACCGCAATCTGCGAGGGGCTGTGATACAGCGTCGCATACATGAAGCGCTTGAGCGCGCGCTCCTCGGCCGCCATCTCGCTCGAAAACCCCGCAAGCTCGACACCCGCCGAGCGGACGTCGGCGACGGTCTCGACACCCGCCGCCACGATCCGGCGACGCGTCTCTCCGATCACGTCGTTGACCATCACCCCGATCTGGTCGCGGACGAGTTCGCGTGCCAGGCCATCGTGCGGCACATCGGGATGGCGTTCGCAGACCGCACGCCACCGATCCGCGACCAGCGGCACCGTGCACAGCTGATCGAGATCGAGGATGCCGGCGCGAAGGCCGTCGTCGATGTCGTGATTGTCGTACGCAATGTCGTCGGCGATCGCGGCGACCTGGGCTTCCAGGCTGGGCCAGCGATCGAGCGCGAGCGGAAACGTCGCATCGATCGCGGCCAGCGCCCACGGCGCGTCGGCGACCGGCCCATTATGCTTGGCGAGCCCCTCGAGCATGTCCCAGCTCAGATTGAGCCCGGCCCAGCGCGGATAGGGGCTTTCCAGCTGCGTCAGCACGCGCAGCGTGTGGGCATTGTGGTCGAAGCCCCCGGCGTGCGCGGTGGCGGCCTCGAGCGCGTCCTCGCCGGCATGGCCGAAAGGCGGGTGGCCGATGTCATGCGCTAGGCACAGCGCCTCGGTCAGATCCTCGTTGAGCCCCAATGCGCGGGCGATCGTGCGGCCGATCTGCGCGACCTCGAGGCTGTGGGTCAGCCGAACACGGAAATGATCGCCGTCGGGGGCGATGAACACCTGCGTCTTGTGGCGCAGCCGGCGGAAGGCGATCGCATGGATGATGCGGTCGCGGTCCCGCTGGAAGGCGTCGCGCGGCCCCCGCGTCTCGCCGCTCGGCGCAGCATGCTGACGGACCGCGCCCACCGGGTCCGCCGCATAGGATGCAGGCTCCGTCACTGGCCGGTGTCGACCTTCTCGACCTTCTGGCCCTTGCTCGTCTTGACGGTGAAGCCCGACAGCCCCTTGCCTGCCATCTTGTTGACGAAGACCTGCGCCTCGTCCTCGCTCTTGAACGGTCCGACCAGCAGGCGATTGGTCGCCTTGACCGGCGTGGTCTGCGCGGTCTTGCCCTTGAGCAGGTCCGGGGCTTTTTTCTTCAGCCCCGTCCAGGCCTTGTCCATGTCGTCCTTGTTGGCGCCGCCGGCGACCTGAACGAACACGCGCTCCGGCTCGGCCTTGGCCGACTCCCTCTTCGATTTCGCCGGCTTGTCGCCGTCATCATCCTGCAGCGCCTTCCTGTCGCGCGCCGCCTTGCGCGATTTCGGCGTCTCCTCGCTGCTGTCGTCGGCGGCGGCCAGCTTGCCGTGCACCGCCTTGCGGGACTTGGCGCTGTGCTCGTCGCGATCATCGGTCGCAGCCAGCTTGCCGCGCGCACCCTTGCGCGAGGATGTGGTGTCGCTGCCGGCATCGTCCACCGCGGCGCGACTATTCTTGCGGCCCTTCGCGCTGACCTTGTCGCCGCCAGTATCCGCATCGGCGAGCGTGTCGCGAGCCGCCTTTGCACCCTTGCGGCGGGTGCTCGCGCTGTCGTCCGCGTCATCCGTCGTCGCCGACGCGCGCGTCTTGCCCTTGGCCGACGCATCGTCGTCAGCCGAAGCCGTGCGGGTGGCATGGCGGCCCCTCGTCCGCGTCGATGTCGGCTCGTCGCTGGCCTTGTCGACCATCGGCGCGCTGGACTGGTCGGCGTTCTCGTCGGCGTGGGCGAGCCTCATGCGCGGCGGCTTCGTCCTGGGCGTGACGTGGACGACGGGCGTGCCGACCGTCTGCTGCGACGCGACGCTCGCCGGCGCAGCGCGCTGCTCCGCGACGGTCGGCGCCACAGTGGCCGGCGTCGAGGGCATCGGCGTTGGCGAGACCGTTTGCGGCCTGGCCGCAGCCGCTCGCCCAACCGGCCTGACCGCATCGTGCGGCAGGTCATAATGTCCGGTCGGCGCCGGTGTCGGTAGATCCGGTTCGCTGGCCGCAGCCGCCGGTGGTGGCCCCGCCTGGGCGAGCGTCGCCGCCGGCGGAACCGATGCAGGCGCCTTGGCCGCCGGCATGACCTGCGGGCCCGGCGACGATGCGGTGGGCATCGCGGTGGTGCCCGAAGAGAGCGCGGCAGATCGCTCGGTCGCCGGCGCTGCCGTCGTCGGCGCTGAAACCGCTGGAGCCGCGGCAGGCTTCACCACCGCAACGCGCGGCGCAAGCGCCGGCGACGGCCCGACGCGCGCCACTGTCGACGCGGGGATCGGTGCCAGATCGCTCGCATGTGTCGCGACCTGCGGCGACGGCGCAACCGTCGGCGCCGGTCTCGCCGCCGCGCGCGGTGGCGTCGCGTAGGTCGGCGCGACGCCGGTGTTGGCGAGTTCGGTCGCCGAATAGGCACGACCGGCGGCAGGCATCTCGCCGAAATTGACCGCGCGCGCCTTGTCGGCGGGCGACAGCGTCGCGAGCCGGACCAGGAAGGGCTGCAGCATCTCGGCCTGTTGCGGCAGCATGATGTGCGTGATGGAAGCAGCCCCCTTGGCGTCCCCATTCATCGCCAACACGAAGGTCTGCGCGCGCCAGCCAGCGATGTCGCGCTTGCGGATCAACGGGTCGAGGGTCGCGATCGCCGCCGCCTTGTCGCCCGAAATCCCCTGCGACAGCGCGAGCCGGCGGCGGACCAGATCATTCTCGGGATGTGCGCCGAGCACCACGGCATAGTCGTGCTGTGCACGGCGCGTATCCCCGGTCAGGTCGTAGGCGAGCCCGCGATCCTCGGCGAGGTCCTCGTCGGGCACGCCGAGCCTGCTCGCCTCGGCGAACAGACGCAGCGCGTCCTGAGGCTTCTCGAGCTCGACCAGCGCCGAGCCCAGTCCCGCCTTCACGCGTCCGTCGTGCGGCGCGATCTCCTGCGCACGGCCGAAGAAACCGACCGCGGCATTGGGATCGCCGAGCACCAGCGCATTGTGGCCGGCGGCGGTCAGCGCCGCGAGATTGCCCGGTTCGACCGCGAGCGTACGCAGCGCCTGCGCGAGCAGTTCGGCGGGATCGCCGGGGCGCGGCAACGACTGGACCACCGCCCCCGTCGGATATTGTGCGAGCGCAGCAGGTGCCGCCGAAAGCAGCAGGACGGGCAGAGCCCAGCGGAACGAGGACGGGATCGGCATGGCGCAAGGCTTTGGGCGAGGTTGGCGGCCCGTGCAAGGGGCCCCCGCCTCGACACGCGCCCGATGCCCGCCGCACCGCGCTCGACCGATGGTTAAGCGCTTCTTTACCGATGCGAGTGCCTAGTCGCGCCAGACCAGGACGAGGAATGGTGATGAGTGGATTCGCACGATCGCGGCAGGCAGCGGCCCTCGGTGTGGCGCTCGCCGCCTGTAGCTCCTGTTCGCATCCGGCCGCCAAGCTCGCGGATGCACCGCAGGCGGCGCCCGTCGCCCAGCCGCGTCCCGTCCTTCCGGCCGAGTTCGGCGCGATCGTGCCGCCGCCCCGCGCGGCGGACGGCGGCTATCAGACGATCAATCACGGCATCGATGCCAAGCAGATGATCTGGCACGTCCGCGCCGCGCTCAATGTCGCCGCGATCGGCTGTCGCAGCGAGGCCGACGCCGCCCTTGTCCCGGCCTATAATGCGCTGCTCAAGCAGCAGAAGGTCGCTCTTGCAGGCGCCGACGCGGCGGTGAAGGCCGATTTCCACAGGCGGCTCGGGTCGGGCTGGCAGACGGCGCACGACGCCTACATGACCCAATTGTACAATTTCTTCGCGCAGCCCGCCGCCAAGGCACGCTTCTGCGCCGCCGCCGACATGGTCGCGCCGCAAGCCGCGGCGGTGCCGGCCGGCGGCTTCGAGACCTTCGCGCAGACTGCGCTCCCGCAGCTCGAGGCGCCCTTCATCGCCAGCTTCCGCGCCGTCGACGACTATCGCCTGGCTCTGGCGCAATGGACCGCCGAACAGAACGGGGCGCCCCGGACAGAACTCGCCGCGACGGCTCCGGTCAGCCGACCGCGGCTCAGCTATGCGGCGATGCCCGCGCTGCTGGCGTGGCAGCCCGATGCGGCGACGCGGATCGCGTCACGCTGAGGGCAAGCGTCCACGCTCACTGCAGTGCATGCCGGTATTGAGCCGGTATTGAGCCTGCACCCAGCGCCTTAATCATATCGTTCGCGGCCCTGGATCCCGAATCACGTCCGGGATAGCGGGCGAGACCGGCTGAGCGCGCCAGCCTTACTGGTTGTTCTGGCGGTTCAAAAAGCCCGGCAGATCGAGCGGATCCTTGCGCGACGCGGCAGGCTCTTCCTCGACCTGCGCCTTGGCCGCGCCACGCGCGATCGACGACATCCGCTCGAACAGCGTGCCGCCCTCGCGTGCCGCGCCCGCGGCGGCGCGGCCGGTACGCGGCGTCGCCGGCTCTGCGGCGATCTCGCCCGACGCGTTCCAGCGGCGGTTACCCTGCAAGGCGGCCGGATCGGCGTTGATCGACTCCGCCTGCGGCGGCAGCGGGTTCGGCGACACCGGCGGGGTAAGGATCGTCTCGCTGCCGAGCAGCAATTCGTCGGAATCGTCCGTCGCGGCAGGCGCGTCTTCGGCGTGCTCGACGGGCGTCACCGCGGTCGGCGTCACTGGCGCGGCAACCGCGGCCGGGGTGCCATCGCTGCGCGGCTTGGCGGCCGGGAAGCTGAACACCTTGGCGGGCTCGGCAGCGGCGGACTCGGCCGCCTCGATCCCGGTCGCCACGACCGAGACGCGGATCTTGCCCTCGAGGTCGTTGTTGAAGGCCGAGCCCCAGATGATGTTGGCGTCGGGATCGACCAGCTCGCGGATATGATTGGCGGCCTCGTCGACCTCCATGAGGCGCATGTCCTCGCCGCCGGTGATCGAGACGATCACGCCCTTGGCGCCCTTCATGCTGACGCCGTCGAGCAGCGGATTGGCGATCGCCTTCTCGGCGGCCTCGATCGCGCGATTGTCGCCCGAGGCCTCTCCGGTGCCCATCATCGCCTTGCCCATCTCACCCATGACGGAGCGGACGTCGGCAAAGTCGAGGTTGATCAGGCCGGGCATCACCATCAGGTCGGTAATGCCGCGAACGCCCTGCTGGAGAACCTCGTCGGCCATCTTGAACGCGTCCTTGAAGGTCGTGTTCGGGTTGGCGATCAGGAAGAGATTCTGGTTCGGAATGACGATCAGCGTATCGACGTGCTTCTGCAGCTCCTCGATCCCCGCTTCGGCCGAACGCATGCGACGTGCGCCCTCGAAGCTGAACGGCTTGGTGACGACGCCGACGGTCAGAATGCCGCGCTCGCGCGCCGCCTTCGCGATGACCGGGGCCGCACCGGTGCCGGTGCCCCCGCCCATGCCGGCGGCGATGAAGCACATATGCGCGCCCTCGAGCGCCTTTTCGACCTGCTCCATCGTCTCTTCGGCCGCGGCGCGCCCGATTTCGGGGCGCGAGCCGGCACCGAGGCCCTGGGTGATGCGGAGCCCGAGCTGGATGCGGCGCTCGGCGGGCGAATGGTTGAGCGCCTGCGCATCGGTGTTGGCGACGAGGAAGTCGACGCCCTGCACGGACGCCTCGATCATGTTGGCGATCGCGTTGCCGCCGGCGCCGCCGACGCCGATCACGCTGATGCGGGGGCGGAGCTCATCGACCTCAGGCCGCACGAATTCGATGCTCATCTTCAGACTCCTTGGAGCCGGGAGTGCCCCCAAAAGCTCGCTTCGCGTCAGCTTGCCAAAAGCAGCGCCCCGACGCACGCAAAAATATTAACAATCCACATATTTCTTAGTCGCGTGGCGCGGCAGACTCAATATCCGCTCCGGAACGCTGCGATCAGGCGGTGGACCAGTCCGCTCGGCGTCCGGCGCTCGGTGGCACCGGGCGAATCCGCACCGCGCAGATCGACCGGGTCGGACGCTGCATAGAGGGCGAGGCCGGTCAGCGTCGCGAAGGCCGGCCCCGAATGCGCCTCGGGCAGCGCGGTCAGCCCGCGCGGCCGGCCGACGCGCACCGCACGGCCGAGCACGCCCTGGATATAGTCGGCGATGCCCTTGAGCTCGGCGCCGCCACCGGTCAGCACCACCTGCCGCCCGACCGGCCCGGCAAAGCCGAGCTGCTTGAGCGCCGCGGCGATCTCCGTCGACAACAGGTCCAGCCGCTGGCGGATCACCGAGATCAGCTGCGCGCGCGTGATCCGCTGCGGCTCCGCCCCCTCTTCGACCCCCGCCATCGGCGCGACGTCGATCATGTCGTGATTGTCGCGCGGGCTCGTCGTCGCCGAACCGTAGAAGCATTTGATCCGCTCGGCCTGGCTGCGACGCGTACCGAAGGCCGAGGCGATATCGTCGGTAATGTCGGACCCGCCATAGGGTATCGCCGCCAGACCCACGAGCATCCCGCCGGCGAACAGCGACACGTTGGTGACGCCCGCACCGAGCTCGACCAGCGCGACGCCGAGTTCGCGCTCCTCGTCGGAGAGGCAGGCGAGACCGGTCGCGATCGGTGCGGCAACGATCGCCTTGACCGCAAGATGCGCGGATCGCACGGACAGGTCGAGGTTGCGCACCGGCGACGAATCCGCGGCGATGACGTGGATGTCGACGCCGAGCCGGTCGGCATGGAGCCCGAGCGGCTTCTTGACCCCCTGCACGCCGTCGAGCGTGTAGAGCGTCGGCTGCGCGTGGAGCACCATCCGCCCTTCGGGGTCGATCGAATTGCGCCCCGCATCGAGCAGGTCGTCGATATCGTCCTGCTCGATCCGGTGTCCGCCGAGCTCGACCTCGACCGAGGCGACGCGGCTGACCAGGCCGCCGGCGGAGAAACCCACCCAGACCTGCTCGATATTGACCCCGGCGATGCGCTCGGCCTGCTCGACCGCCTCGCGGATCGCGACCTCGGTGCGCTCCATGTCGGCGATATAGCCGCGCTTGACCCCGCGGCTCTCGCGCTGGCCGGTGCCGAGCACGGTCAGCTCACCCGTCTCGTTCAGCTGCGCGATCAGCGCGCAGACCTTGGACGAGCCGATATCGAGGGCGGTGATGAGCTTGTCGTTGCGGCCTTGCGCCATTCCCTTGAGCCCTAAATGGCGTCGGTTCCCGCCGGGGCCGGCGGGGTGGCGGGCGCGGTGACGGCGGGATCGCCGATCTGGTGGCCGGGCTCCTGGCTGACGCGGACGACGGTCTTGCCGGGCAAGCGCATGTCGAAATGCACGAAACCCTGGCCGAGCAGCCGCGCGGCCTGGTCCATCCGGTCGAACTTCGCATAGGCATCCTTGGCGGCCTGGTCGCCTTCGGGGAGCGCCAGCGTCTCGCCGCTGTTGAAGCGGATGTCCCAGCGCCGGTCGCCGACCCAGCTCGCGCCCGCAACCAGCGGCTTGAGCCGGCTCGCGGCCTCCATCACCCCGGCGAGGCTGGTCGCGTGCAGATTGGCGCCCGGCCCGATCACGATCGGCAGATCGGGCATCGCCTGCGGATCGACCGCCTGCAGGACGACGCCATCCTTGTCGATCAGGCTAAGCTTGCCCTGATATTGCCAGATCGCGGACGGCTGGCGCTCGACGATGTCGACGAGCAGCGTGTCGGGCAGCCGGCGCGAGACGCGTGCGTCGGCGACCCAGCCATATTGCATCAGCTTGTCGCGGATCTGGCCGAGGTCAACGAGCGGCATCGCGGTCGAATTCTGGTCGAGCGCGACCGAATAGACCGGCAGCCGGTCCATATGGTGGATGCCCTGAATCTCCACGCGCTTGACCGAGAACCCCGCCTTGCCGGCAAGTTCGCCGAGCTGGGCGCCGACGAACTGCGGCAGATGCAGCGCAAAGGCGGTCGCGACGATCGCCAGCGCGACGATCAGAGCGGCGAGCCGGTACAGCCAGTTCTTGAGCTCGGCGGCAGGCAGCGGGCTGATCGCCAGCGCACGACCGGTGACCTGTTTCGCGCGCGCATTGGCCGCCGCCGCGCCGCGCCGCGCCACCGCTGGCGTGCGGGCTTGCCTGGGCTGGGCGCCTCGCCTGATCCGCGCGCGTTCGCTCACGTTTCCGTCCCCCGCCCCACCGCTTCGTCGATCAGCCGCTGGACCAGCGTCTCATAGCTCATCCCGACGTGTCGCGCCTGTTCGGGAACGAGGCTCAACGGCGTCATGCCCGGCTGGGTGTTGACCTCGAGCAGATAGAGGCCCTCGACCCCCTGCTCGTCGTCCCAGCGAAAATCCGAGCGCGAGCAGCCTTTGCAGCCGAGCAGCCGATGCGCCTCCTCCGCCATCCGCATCGCGGCGGCGGCGACGTCCTCGGGAATCGCGGCGGGGCAGACATGGGTGGTCACCCCATCGGTATATTTATGCTCGTAATCGTAGAAGCCGCTGTCGATCACCAGCTCGGTGACGGCGAGCGCGGCATCGCCGAGCACCGCGACGGTCAGCTCCTTGCCGCGGATGAACGGCTCGGCGAGCAGATGGTCGAACTGCTTCCAGGGGCCTTCGCTGTCCCGACCGATCGGATTGCCGTAATTGCCGGCATCGGTGACGATTGCGACCCCGACCGACGAGCCTTCGTTGACGGGCTTGAGCACATAGGGCCGCGGCAACGGATCCGCCGCGTACAGGCTCTCGCTGGCGACGACCTTGCCCGTAGGCATGCGGATGCCGTGGGGGACGAGCGCCTGTTTGGTCAGCTCCTTGTCGATCGCGATCACCGAGGTGGCGAGGCCGCTATGCGTGTAAGGCAGTCCCATGATGTCGAGCAGCCCCTGCACGGAGCCGTCTTCGCCAGGCGTGCCGTGCAGCGCGTTGAACACGACGTCGGGCGCGGCCAGCGTCAACTTGGTGGCGACATCGCGCGCCATGTCGATCGCGACGACGCGGTGGCCGAGCTTGTCGAGCGCGGCGGCGACGCCGCGGCCCGAGGTCAGCGACACCTCGCGCTCGGCCGACCAGCCGCCCATCAGGACGGCGACGTGGAGAGGTTTTACGTCGCTCACGTCGCCGAACCCACGCGCTGGATTTCCCATTCGAGTTCGACGCCGCTGTGTGCGAGCACGCGACGCCGCACCTCCTCGCCCAGCGCCTCGATATCGGCCGCGCTGGCGGCGCCGAGGTTGAGCAGGAAGTTGGTGTGCTTCTCTGACACCTGCGCATCGCCGATCGTCAGCCCGCGACATCCCGCGGCGTCGATCAGAGTCCAGGCCTTGTCACCGGCCGGGTTCTTGAAGGTCGAGCCGCCGGTGCGCGAGCGCAGGGGCTGCGACGCCTCGCGCTCGGCGGCGATGCGGTCCATTTCGGCGCCGATCTTAGCGGGGTCGCCCGCCCCGCCCTGCAGCAGCGCCTCGACGACGATCGCGCCATCGGGCAGTGCCGAATGGCGGTAGGAATAGCCGAAGCGGTCGGCCGTCCAGACCTCGATCGCGCCGCTCCGCGTGACGACGGTCGCCTCGATCAGAATGTCGGTCATGTCGCGGCCATAGGCGCCGGCGTTGCCGCGCACGGCGCCGCCGATCGCACCGGGAATGCCGCGCTGGAACTCGAGCCCGGCGATACCCGCGTCGCGCGCCGCGGAGGCGACGGTGATGCCCATCGCGGCCGCACCCGAGCGCACCCGGTGGCCAGGCTCGATCGAGACTTTCGCAAAGGCCTTGGGCAGCCGCACGACGACGCCCGCGACACCGCCGTCGCGGACGATCAGGTTCGAGCCGACGCCCACCGCCATCACCGGCACCGCCGGATCGAGCGCAGCGAGGAAGGCGGCGAGATCCTCGACATCGGCGGGGCGGACAAGCCAGTCGGCAGCGCCGCCGGTGCGGAACCAGATGAAGTCGGCAAGGCTGGCGCGGGGTTCGATGGAGCCACGCAGCGCCATTCCCTCGCCGTTCGCACTGAGCGACGTCGACGTGCGGGCTTCGGGCGCAACGCCTGCAACGCGTCCTTCGACGTCGCTCAGGACGAACGGGGATTTTGCAGGAACCGCGCTCATCCCTTGGGCGACCACAGCGCGATCCAATTCTGCCACGCCTGGATGCCCGCCTCGGCCGCCTCATGCGCCGATTTCTGGAAGGCGACCTCGTCCTGTCCTGCCTTGAGCGCCGTCTCCATCAGATCGAGCTGGCGCTTCTGGAAGCGCAGCACCTCCTGTTGGAATGCGACAAAGCCCATGAACGGATGCTGGTTCATTCCGCCGGCTCCGACACTTTGGCGCGCTGACCCTCGATCGCTGCGGCGAGACCGGCAGCCCATTTGGTGATGTCGCCCGCGCCCAGGCAGATCACCATATCGTCGGGACGCAGTGTCGCCCCCAATTCGTCCGCGAGCGCGTCGGCGCCGGCGATCTCGGCGGCATTGCGATGCCCGCGGGTGCGCAGCCCTTGCACCAGCGCGGCGGCATCGACACCCTCGATCGGTTGCTCGCCCGCGGCGTAGACGGGGGCGACGTAGACGACGTCCGCATCGTTGAACGCCTGCTGGAAGTCGTCCATCAGATCGCGCAGCCGGCTGAAGCGGTGGGGCTGGACGACCGCGATGACGCGCCCCCTGGCGCCTTCGCGCGCCGCCGAGAGCACCGCCTTGATCTCGACCGGATGGTGGCCATAGTCGTCGATGATCGTCGCGCCATCGACCTCGCCGACCTTGGTGAAGCGCCGCTTGACCCCGCCGAATTTGGCGAAGCCGGTACGGATGATCTCGTCGGAGACACCGAGTTCGAGCGCGACGCCGATCGCGGCGAGCGCGTTGGAGACGTTGTGGCGGCCCGGCATCGGCAATTCGATCCCCTCGATCGAGCGCACCGTACCGTCGCGGTGGCGGATGATCGTCTCGAAGCGGTTGCCGCCCGGGATCGGCATCACATTGACGCCGCGCACGTCGGCCTGCGCCGAGAAGCCGTAGGTGACGATACGGCGGTCGCGCACGCGCGGCAGGATCGCCTGCACTTCCGGGTGATCGAGGCACAGCAGCGCGGCACCGTAGAAGGGGACGTTCTCGACGAATTCGACGAACGCGTCCTTCACCGCGTCGAACGAACCATAATGGTCGAGATGCTCGGGATCGATGTTGGTGACGATCGCATAGGTGCCGTCGAGCCGCAGGAAGGAGCCGTCGCTCTCGTCGGCCTCGACCACCATCCAGTCGGAGGCGCCCAGCCGTGCATTGGAGCCATAGCTGTTGATGATGCCGCCGTTGATCACGGTCGGGTCGACGCCGCCCGCATCGAGCAAAGCGGCCACCATCGACGTCGTCGTCGTCTTGCCGTGCGTGCCCGCCACCGCGACGGTCGACTTGAGCCGCATCAGCTCGGCGAGCATCTCGGCGCGGCGCACCACCGGCACGCGGGTCTCGAGCGCGAGCTCGACCTCGGGATTGCCGCGCTTGATCGCGGTCGAGGTAACGACCACCGCCGCATCGCCGAGATTGGCGGCGTCATGGCCGATCATCACCTTGATCCCGCGCTTGCGCAGGCCGTCGATCACATAGCTTTCGGCGACGTCCGAGCCCTGCACGGTGTAGCCGAGATTGCACATCACCTCGGCGATGCCCGACATGCCGATGCCGCCGATGCCGATGAAATGGATGGTGCCGATGTCGGTGGCGACGCCCTTCACGCAAATGCTTCCTTGAACTGGGGTACGGGCCCGATCGGGCTCGGAGTGGGTCCGGCGAGATTGACGACGAGGTCGGCAAGATCGCGGGTGGCGTGCGGATAGCCCGCATCGCGCGCGCGCGTCGCGGCATTTTCGAGCGCGCCGGGCTCGAGCGCCATCTTCTGCATCTGCTTGGCGAGCCGTTGCGGGGTGAACGTCCCCTGCGGCATCGAGGCGGCGCCACCGGTTGCCGCCATCTCGCGCGCATTGGCGGTCTGGTGATCGTCCATCGCGGAGGGCAGCGGCACCAGGATCGCGGGACGGCCCGCCGCGGTCAGCTCGGCGATGCTCGACGCGCCCGAGCGGCCGACGAACAAATGGCTCCAGCCAAGCCGCTCGGGCAGATCGCCGAGATAGGTCGCGCAGTCGGCGGGGATGTCGAGCTCGGCATAGCGCGCGCGGACGCGCTCGATGTCCTCGGGACGGCACTGCTGGGTGACCTGGAGCCGGTGGCGCAGCGCGATCGGCAGCAGGCCCAGCGCGTCGGGAACAACGGTCGAGAGGATGCTGGCCCCCTGGCTGCCGCCGGTGACGAGCAGGCGGAAGATGCCGTCCTCGGTGAGCGGCGGGTAGGGCTGGTCGCGCAGCGCCAGCACCTCGGCGCGGACCGGATTGCCGACGACGACGGGCATGACGCTGGCGGGCACGCGGTCGACCTGCCGGTACGCCGTGGCGAGCACCTTCACTCGCCGCGCGAGCAGCCGGTTGACGCGGCCGAGCACCGCATTCTGCTCCTGCAGCGCGGTCGGCAGCTTGAGCGACAGCGCGGCGAGCAGCGTCGGCAATGCGGGATAGCCACCGAAGCCGACCACCGCGACCGGTTCGAGGTCGCGGATCAGCCCGCGCGCCGCGGTCCGCCCCTGCCAGATGCCCTTCGCCGCCTTGATCCAGCCGAGCACGCCGCCGCCGAGCCGTCCTGCCGGCAGGACATGGACGTCGACACCCGCGAACAGCCCGGGGATGCGCGCGCCGCGCGCGTCGGTGACTAGCGCGACCGCATGGCCGCGCCGGATCAGCTCCTCGGCCAGCGCATGCGCCGGGATCATATGGCCACCGGTGCCACCGGCAGCGAGCAGGAAGAGGCGTTTCACCGCGGCTTGTTCCATGTCACGACATAGGGAGACCGCGTCAGATACGGGTTCCGGCGCGTGAACGCCAGCAGCAGGCCGAAGCCCATCGACAGGGCTATCATCGACGAGCCGCCGTAGGAGATGAACGGCAGCGTCATCCCCTTCGAGGGTGCGAGCTGCAGGTTGACCGCCATGTTGATGATCGCCTGCGCGCCGAACTGCGTGGCGAGACCGGCGGCGGCGAGCAGGATGAAGCTGTCTTCCTCGTCGAGCAGCTTGACGAACACGCGCACGATGATCGCGACATAGATCAGCGCGATCGCGAGGCAGGCGATCAGCCCGAACTCCTCGCCGATCACCGAGAAGATATAGTCGGTATGCGGCTCGGGCAGCTTGAACTTCATAGTCCCCGCGCCCGGCCCGGTGCCGAACAGCCCGCCGTGCATCAGCGTGCGCCGTGCGGAGTCGACCTGATAGGTGTCGCCCGACTGGAAGAGAAAATTGTCGATCCTGAGCCGCGCCACCGAATAGAAGAGATAGGCCGAGATCACCGCCGCGATGCCGAGCCCGGCGAGCGCCGCCAGCCCTTTCATCGGCGCGCCCGAGAGCGTCAGCAGCGCGGTCCACATCAGGAGGAACATGATCGTCTGGCCGAAATCGGGCTGCTTCATCAGGATGCCCGCGATGGCCGCGGTCGCGACGAAGCTGATCGGCACCACCGGCAGCGTGCGGTCATGCTGCTTGAGCGACAGCAGCCAGGCGAGCGCCACGACATACAAGGGTTTGAGGAATTCGGACGGCTGGAACTGCGCGATTCCGACGCCGATCCAGCGCCTGGCGCCGTTGATCTGGTGGCCGAGGATCGGCGTCGCCGCGAGCGCGAGGACGAACACCGCCGCGCCGACGAGACACAGCCGGCGCGCGATTTCCTTGGGCAGCATCGAGACGACGAACATCACCGGGATGCCAACCGCGAGCCACAGGCACTGGCGGTAGAAATAATAGAGCGGCGGGAACACGACCGCGCCGTCCGAATAGCGCACGCCCGCGGCCGGCGAGGCAGCGGCGACCGCGATCAGGCCGATCCCGATCAGCACCGTCACCAGCGCGAGCAGGACGAGGTCGATCTCCCAGAACCAGCGGCCGAGCGGCGAGCGATCGGCGCGGCCGAGCCGGGGCGGCTTGCCGCGGCGGAAACGACCCTTGCGGCCGGACGCGGGCTCCATCTTCACATCCGGTCTCCCAGCATGACAACCGCCGCCTTGAACGCGTCCCCGCGCGCCTCATAATCCTTGAACTGATCGTAGGACGCGCACGCCGGCGACAGCAACACGGTCTCGCCCGCGCGCGCGACCATCGCCGCGGCGCGCACCGCCGCCTCGAGCGTACCGACGTTGCGGGCATAGATGCCGGATTCGAGCAGCAGCTGCGCATAGAATTCGGCCGACTCGCCGATCGTGTAGGCGGCGACGACATGGCCGTAATGCGGCGCGCAGGAATCGAGCTCGTCGGTCTTGCGGCGGCCGCCCAATATCCAATGAACCTTGGGATAGGCGGCGAGCGCGGGCGCCGCCGAGGTCGCGTTGGTCGCCTTCGAATCGTTGACGTAGAGGACGCCATGGACCTCGGCGACACGCTCCATGCGGTGCGGCAGACCGGGATAGGAGCGCAGTCCCTGGGTGATCGCCGCCTCGGCAATGCCGAGCAGCCGCGCGACCGCGACCGCGGCCGCGACATTCTGCGCATTGTGCGGCCCCTGGAGCGCGGGCCACGCCGACTGGTCGCCCGCGTCGCGCGCCGAGACCGGAACAACGGTGGGCGAAGCCGGCGGCATCGGCAGCGGCATCTTCGCGCCGAACGCGCCATCGAGTGCGAGCGGTGCGGCCGGTGGGATCGCCAACCCATGCGCGAGATCGGCGCTGGGCTGGTCGTCGGTAGCGATCACCGCCACCTGCCCCGATCCCTGCATCGCGAATAGCCGCGCCTTGGACGCGGCATAGCCGTCGAAGCCCGCATAGCGATCGAGATGGTCCGGGGTGATGTTGGTCAGCACCGCGATGTCGCAGGCTAGGCTGTGGGTCAGGTCGATCTGGAAGCTCGACAGCTCGAGCACATAGACTCCCCCTGCGGCGAGCGGTGCCTGCCCGAGAATCGGCAGCCCGATATTGCCGCCCATCGTCGTCGGCACGCCCGCGGTGACGAGAATATGGTGGATCAGCGCGGTCGTCGTCGACTTGCCGTTGGTGCCGGTGATGCCGACCACCTTGTGCGCCGGAAGTGCGGCGCGCGCCTGCGCGAAAAGTTCGATGTCGCCGATCACGGGCACGCCCGCCTTGCGCGCCCTCTCGGCGATCGGATGCGTGTTGAGCGGCACGCCAGGCGAGACGACGATGCCGTCGAAGCCGGTCAGGTCGATCGCCATCGGATCGCCGAGCGTTGCGCCCGGGGTCAGGATCGCGCGCGCCTCGGCCCGCTCGTCCCATGCCGTCACCAGCGCTCCGCTCTCGACCAAAGCGCGCACCGTCGCCAGCCCCGAGCGCGCCAGCCCGAGCACCGCATAGCGCCTGCCCGCGAAGGCCGGGTTGGTGATCACCGCAGTTTCAGCGTGGCAAGGCCGGCGAGCGCCAGCACGAAGGCGACGATCCAGAAGCGGATGACCACGGTCGGTTCGGACCAGCCGATCTGCTCGAAATGATGGTGGATCGGCGCCATCTTGAACACGCGCTTGCCGGTGCGCTTGTAGAAGAACACCTGGATGATCACGCTCATCGCCTCGACCACGAACAGCCCGCCGACGATCCCCAGCACGATCTCGTGATGCGCCACCACCGCGATCGCGCCCAAGGCGCCGCCGAGCGCAAGACTGCCGGTGTCACCCATGAAGACCGCGGCGGGCGGCGCGTTGAACCACAGGAAGGCGAGCCCCGCGCCGATGATCGCGGCGCAGATGATCGTCAGGTCGCCCGCGCCGGGCACGTGCGGTATGCCGAGATAATGCGCGAACTTCACGTTGCTGACGAGATAGGTGATCACGAAGAAGGCGAGGCAGGCGATGATCACCGGCATCGTCGCCAGGCCGTCGAGCCCGTCGGTGAGGTTTACCGCATTGCCGAACGCGACGATCGTGAATGCCGCAAACGGGATGTAGAACCAGCCGAGGTTGATCACGGGCCCGTTGTAGAAGGGCACGTAAAGCTCGGTGCCGTTCATGTGGACGATCAGCCAGCTCGCGATGCCCGCGATCAGGAACTCGGCGGCCAGCCGCACCTTGCCCGAGACACCCTTGTGGCTGCGCTTCTTGACCTTGTCGTAATCGTCCATGAAGCCGATCGCGCCAAAGCCCAGCGTCACGAACAGCACCGCCCAGGTATAGCGGTTGGTGAGGTCCATCCACAGCAGCATCGAGACGACGAGGCTGGTCAGGATCATCAGGCCGCCCATCGTCGGCGTGCCGCGCTTCGCAAGGTGGGTCTGAGGGCCGTCCAGGCGGATCGGTTGCCCCTTGCCCTGGCGAATGCGCAGCCAGCCGATGAAGCGCGGCCCGATGATCAGCCCGAGGAACAGCGCGGTCAGCGCCGCCGCGCCCGCGCGGAAGGTGATGTAGCGCACCAGGTTGAGCGCGTGGGGAAAACCCAGATGATCGGCGAGCAGATACAGCATTAGAAAATGTCCCCCGCCAGCGCGTGGACGACGCGGGCGAGCCCTATGGCGTTGGATCCCTTGACGAGCACCGCGTCGCCGGGGCGGAGCATCTCCGCCAGTCGGTCCCGCGCGGTCGCGGCGTCGGGGACATGCGCGACCGCCATCCGCCCGGCAAGCGATTCGGCGAGGGGCGTCATGCCGTCGCCGACGAGGATCGCGATCTCGGCCTTGGCATCGATCAGTGGCTGCGCGAGCGCGGCGTGGAAGTCATCCGACCCGGAGCCCAATTCGCGCATCTCGCCGAGCAACGCGAGCTTGCGGGTCGCGGGTTCGTGACCGAGTTCACGGATCGTTGCCGCCATCGAGGCGGGGTTCGCATTATAGCTTTCATCGATCAGCAGCGCCTCGCCGCCCGGCAGCGCGACATGCCGTCGTGCACCGCGTCCGGGAAGACCCGCCATTTCGGCAAGCGCCAGCCCGGCGGCGGCAAGGTCTCCCCCGACGGCGGCGACCGCGGCGATCACCGCCAGCGCGTTCGACACCCAATGCTCGCCCGGCATCGCCAGCGTGAAGGTGAGCTGGCCACCCGGCAGCACCGCGTTGATCAGCGTCCCGTGCGGGCTCCGCATCGCTTCCGTGGCGTGAACGTCAGCCTGTCTGCTGCGTCCGAAGGTGACAATCTGCGCCGCATGGGCCGCGGCGGCGGTACGGAGACGCTCATAATGCGGGCTGTCATAGGGGATGATCGCGGTGCCGCCCGGTTCGAGCCCGCGAAAGATCTCGCCCTTCGCATCGGCGATCGCCTCTTCGCCAGAGAAGAAGGCGGAGTGGGCCGGGGCGATCGCGGTGATCAGCGCGACATGCGGACGGACCAAGCGGGTCAACGCGTCGAGCTCGCCGGCATGGTTCATGCCCATCTCGAACACGCCGAACCGCGCGTCGCGTGGCATGCGCGCGAGGCTGAGCGGCACGCCGACATGGTTGTTATAGCTCTTGACCGAGCGATGCGCGGCGCCCGGCATGCCGCGGTCGAGTGCGGCGAAGAGCGCCTCCTTGGTCCCGGTCTTGCCGACCGACCCGGTGACGCCGATGATCCTGGCGGTCGTCCGTGCCCGCGATGCGGCGCCGAGCGCGTGGAGCGCGGCGGTGGTGTCGGCGACGCGGATGTGCGGGGCGTCGCAGGGCGCGGACACGATCACGCCCGCGGCGCCCTGCGTGATGGCCTGGGGGACGAAGCGATGGCCGTCGGTGCTCTCGCCGGTCAGCGCGACGAACAGGTCACCCGGGCCGACCTCACGCGAGTCATAGGCGACGCCCGAGACGGGGAAGTCGGCCGACGCGGTGCCGCCGGTGGCCGCCGCAATCTCGGCGGCTGTCCAGAGCGGCGTCATGCCTGATATCCGTTCGTGCCGAGCGCAGTCGAAGCATGGTCACCGCTGGCGCATGGACGCCGGCGGTGACCATGCTGAACGGGGTGAGGCGAGGCGGCGCTCACGCCGCGCACTCGCGCGCGACCTGGACATCGTCGAACGACAATATGCGGTCGCCGACGATTTGCCCGACCTCATGACCCTTGCCCGCAATCAGCACGACATCGCCCTCGCCTGCCTCGGACAGCGCCGCGGCGATGGCGGCGCGGCGATCGCCGATCTCGCGCGCACCCGGCGCGGCGGCCAGGATCGCCGCGCGGATCACCGCGGGATCCTCGGAGCGGGGGTTGTCGTCGGTGACGATCGCGACGTCGGCCTGCGCAGCGGCGATCGCGCCCATTTCGGGGCGCTTGCCGGTGTCGCGATCGCCGCCCGCGCCGAACACGACGATCAGCCGCGCGGCATGCGGCTTGAGCGCTTCGATCGCCGCCTGCAGCCCGTCGGGCGTATGCGCATAGTCGACATAGACCGGCGCGCCCTTGGCGGTGATCACCGCCCGTTCGAGGCGCCCGCGCACCGGCTGCAGCCGCGACACGCCGCCGAGCACATCGCCGAGCGCGCCCCCCGTCGCGAGCGCGAAACCCGCCGCGACCAGCGCGTTTGCCGCCTGATAGGCGCCGATCAGCGGCAGATTGACCTTATGCGTGCCGCCACCGAATTCCGCGCTCGCCTCGATCGTCAGCGTCTGGCCGAGTTGGGTCGGCACGCGCTCGACCAGCCGCAGCGTGTCGCCCCTGGTGCCGACCGTGATCAACCGCAGCCCGCGCTCGGCGGCGATCTCGATCACCCGCGACGAGGCGTCGTCGTCGGCCCACACCACCGCGGCACCATCCTTATCGACGACCTCGGAAAACAACCGCAGCTTGGCTTCGAGATAGGCCGCCATCGTGCCGTGATAGTCGAGATGGTCGCGGCTGAGATTGGTGAAGCCGGCAACGCGCACCGGCAGCCCTTCGGTACGGAATTGCGCAAGGCCATGACTGGAGGCCTCGAACGCGGCGTGCGTCACGCCCTCCATCCGAAGGCCCGCCATGTTGGACAGGAAGGTGACGATGTCGGGCGTGGTCAGCCCGGTCGAGACCTGCGCGGCCTTGCCGTCGGCATCGGTGGTGGTGACCCCGAGCGTGCCGATCGAGGCGGCGCTAAGCCCCCGCATCCGCCACAGCTGGCGGGTGAGTTCGACGGTCGAGGTCTTGCCGTTGGTGCCGGTGACCGCGACCACCGTCTCGGGGAAGGGCGCGAAGAAGCGGGCGGCGAGCCGGGCGAACGCCCGCCGGGGCTCGGCGTCGGCAATATGGACCGCGGGGCCGGGCACGCGGGCTTCAGGTCGCGCGACAACCGCCACCGCCCCCGCCTGGACGGCGCCGGCGATGAAATCCTCGCCGTCGCGGGCGAGGCCCCGGAACGCACCGAACACGGTGCCGGGGGCCACTTTGCGGTGGTCGATCGCGCAGCCGGTGACACGCGCGGCGGCGGCCTCGTCGGTCTGTCCGTCGGTCAGGTCGCCCAGTTTCATGTCCGCGATCAGTCCTTGTCGTGGGCGGCGGCGGCCGCACCGGTCAGCTTGGGCTTGGAAATGCCGGGGTGCCACAGCAATGGCAGCAGGTCGCTCTCGTCGACGTCGTGGCTGGTGTCGGGGACGACGCCGAGCAGTGGTCCGATGCGGGCGATCGCCTGCCCGATCGCCGGACCCACCACCCAGGCCGCCGTCGTCTTGCCATAGGTGTCGGCGGTGCCGTGCGGGCCGTCGAGCGTCATCATGATGACGTATTTGGGATCGTCCATCGGGAAGACGCCCGCGAAGGTCGAGACGTTGAGCTTCTTGTTGTAGCCGCCCGCCTGCGCCTTCTCGGCGGTGCCGGTCTTGCCGCCGATGCGGAAGCCGGGAACGTCGGCGCGCCGGCCCGTACCCTCGGACGCCGGCATCACGTCGAGGCGGAGCAGCTGGCGCACGCGTGCGCTGGTCGTCTCCGAAATCACGCGGTGACCGGTCGGCACGGGGTTGTCGGCGCTACGCTTGATCAGCGTCGCGGGGTGATAGGTGCCGCCATTGACCATCGCGGCGTAGGCGATCGCGAGATTGAGCGGCGTCACCGCGATGCCGTGGCCGAAGCCGACCGTCATCACCGTCGTACGGCCCCAATAACCCGGCCAGAGCGGCTTGGCCTTGGCCTTGAGCTCGATCTCGGGTGCCGCATGAAATCCGAGCTTGTCGAACATCGCCGTCTCGCGCGCCTGGCCGAGCTCGTCCGCGATGCGCGCGGTCACGATGTTGGACGATTTGACCATCATCTCGGGAATGTCGAGCCAGCGGCCTGCCGGCTCGTCATCATGGATGGTGAAGCGGCCGATCTTGAGCGGCGCGGTCGCGTCGTAGCGCTTGCCCATCGAGGTGACGACGCCGCTCTCGATCGCGTTTGCGATGGTGATCGGCTTGAAGGTCGAGCCCAGCTCGTAGACCGACTGGGTGACGTTGTTGCGCAGCGAATCGAGACCCGTCGCGCCAGGATCATTGGGGTTGAAGGTCGGCAGCGACACCATCGCCACCACCTCGCCGGTGCGCACGTCCATCACCAGCCCCGAGCCGGCCGCGGCGGTGAACTTGTCCTTGGCCGCCGACAGCTCCTCCTCGAGCGCCGCCTGCACGCGCGTGTCGATCGACAGCGACACCGGCACGCCGCGCTTGGCGGGATCGAGCAGCCGGTTGTTGAGCACGCGCTCCATGCCGAACACGCCGCGCCCGTCGATATCGGTCCAGCCGAGCACGTGCGCGGCGAGCGTCGTCTGCGGATAGAGCCGCTCGGGCTCCTGCGCGAGCGCAAGCGCCGGCTCACCGATCGCGTTGACCTGGGCGACGAGTTCGGGGGTCGCGCGACGGCGCAGATAGACGAAGCTCTTCTTCGCGCGCAGCATCGCGAAATAGTCTGCGGCGCTATGCTCGGGCATCAGCTGAGCGAGCTTCTGCGCGACCTCCATCGGATCGTTGACGAGCTGCCGGGGATGGATGCCGATCGACCAGGCCTGGATGGTGGTGGCGAGCGGCACGCCGTTGCGATCGACAATGTCGCCACGCGCCGGCAGCAGGCCGTCGGCCGCGGGCGTCGCAGCGGCGCCACCGACGAAGATCGAGACGTAGAGAAGCCGGAGCGCGATAACGCCGACGACGCCGAGGAACAGCAGCATCACCACCATCAGGCGGAAATGCACGAGCGCCAGCGACTGCTGGCGCTGGCCGGCAAGCCGGACCCGATCCGGGCGCGCGACGAGGCCGGTCACGGCCGCGATGTCTTCCCGTCCGCGTCCAGATAGGTGATCAGGCTGGCGCGACGCAGCACCGGCCGCGCGGCCGGTGTGTCAAGGTCGAGCGAAACCGAATGAACCAGACGCGTGGTCGGTGCCTCGACGCGATGATAGGCGACGCGCGCGACTTCGGCCGGCGCCTGCAGGCCCGCCGCATCGCCGCCAGCGGTCGGCACCGTTGGCGCGGTGATGGCAAGGCTGGCGAGCTGCATTTCGCCCGCCAGATACTGGTGCGCCTTGGGCGCGGTCAACGCCAGCACGTCGGCGTTCCATCGCTCCAACTGCACGAGCCGGCTCCGCGTCTGCAATTCGGTCTGCAGCGAGCGGATGTCCTCGCGGTCGCCGAGCAGGCGGTGCTCGACCTGCGCGACCTGTGCGCGCTCGGCGGCGACGCGCAACGACACGAGGTAGCAGCCGAGCGCGGCGACGGCGACGCTCGCCACCCACCCTACTGTCCTGAAACGTGTCGCGATCATCATCGGGCTCCTCGGCGCGCGGGCGGTGGGTGGTGGGAAGAAACAGGGGCGGACGCGGCGGGCTCAAGCGGCCAGGCCGGCATCGCGGTGCGATGTGCAGCGCGCAGCGTCGCGGATCGCGAGCGCGGGTTGCGGCGCTGCTCGGCCTCGCTCGCGCGGATCCCGCGCGAGACCGCCTCGAAGCTTGGCGGCGTCGCCGCGATCGCCTCCGGGCGATGGCGCGAACCGGCGCCCATGCCGCCGCCGCGGCTCTTGAGGAAGCGCTTGACGATGCGATCCTCGAGACTGTGGAAACTCACCACCGCGAGCCGGCCGGCGTCCGCAAGCAACGCCTCGGCGGCCGTCAACCCCTCTTCGAGCTCCTGAAGCTCGCGATTGAGGTGTATGCGGATCGCCTGGAAGGTCCGCGTCGCGGGATCCTTGGGCATGCCGGGATGATGACCCATGGCGCGGCGGACGACATCGGCCAGCTCGCCGGTGCGCGTCAGCGGCCGCGCCGCGACGATCGCCCGCGCGATCCGGCGGGCACGAGGCTCCTCGCCGTAGAGATGGATGACGTCGGCGATTTCTGCCTCGTCTGCATCGTTGACGAAATCGGCAGCACTCGTGCCGGCCTGCTCCATCCGCATGTCGAGCGGGCCGTCGCCCTGGAAGGAGAAACCCCGCGCCGCCTGGTCGAGCTGCATCGATGACACGCCGATGTCGAGCGTGACGCCGTCGACGCTGTCGACGCCAAGCGCGGCGAGCGCCTCGCGCATGCGCGAGAAACGCTCCGCGACCAGCACGAGCCGGCCACCGCTTTCGGCCTCGAGCGCGCGCCCGGCGGCGATCGCGTCGGGATCACGATCGAAGGCGAATACGCGCGCCGCGCCGGCCGCCAGGATCGCCCGCGTATACCCGCCGGCGCCAAACGTGCCATCGACATGCGTTTCGCCCGGCTGGACGGAGAGCGCGGCCATCACCTCGTCGAGCAGCACGGGAATGTGCGGCGCATCGGCAATCAGCTGGGCCTCGGCAGGCGTGGTGCTCATGCCGAGATCCCCCGCTCGGCGAGCAGGAAGGCCAGCACCTTGCGGTTGCGCGAGCCTTCGGGGAACGCGGCCAGCGCCTTGAGCGGGTTCCAGATCTGGATCGTCGAGCCGGCACCGAGGAAGAAGGCGAAGTCCTCGATCTCGCCGAGCGCCCGCAACATCGGCGACAGCACCATCCGCCCGGCACTATCGAACTTGACCGGATCGAGACTGCCGAACGCGTCGACGCGCGCGGTCTCGAGCGCGACCATCCGCTCGGCAGCGGGGAGGTCCGCGACGCTGTCGCGCAGCTGTTCGTCGAATTCGGCAGAGGCGATCGCATCGAGCGCGGTGAGGCAGGCACCACCGGCATGCTCCCCGATCATCAGCATATTGTCGGCATTCTGCTCATGGGCGAGCGCGCGCTTCTCGATCAGCGCACGGAAGCTGGCCGGCACGGACACCCGTCCCTTCGCGTCCACCGCGTTCAGCGCATGGCCTTGAAAGAGGTACCCGACGTTCAAACCAAACCCCTTGGCGACGCGCTTGCCCCCGTCACCGTTCCGCAATGCGAAGAACCCCCGCTCCCCGAGGGCCTCCTTGCGGACCCCGTGGGGGTATCATGGGATAGACATGGGCTTCAATGGGTTTGCATGGGTTTTCGTGTGTATTTCTCGGAAGACTTTGGTCGACGAATTAGGAGGAACGGCTCAAAATGGGGGTTATTCCCACTTTGTTCTTTAGACAGGGCTGTGGATAAGTGTGTTGAAAGCGTCACGCGCAATCGAGCCGTGTCGCCGGATAGTATGCACGAGGCGAGCGCGGTGCGCGGCGCCGCGAATCAGTGGTGCGGGGTCGTCGGTCGCTGGGCGGGCGGCACGGTCGCAGCCGCCACCTTGGCGGGCGGGCCGCCCGGCGCGACACCAAGTTCGGCGAGCGGTTCCTTGGGCGGCTCCGCTGCAGCATTGGCCGCGACGGCACCATTGGCGAGGCGCGCACCCCGCGGCTCGTCCTGGCCGAGCATGCCGAGGATCGAGGCGGCGAGCAGCGTGAGCAGGAAGACCGCGGCGAGCCCGGTCAACCCGACGCGCACGCGCTGCATCGCCGCATCGCGGGGATCACGCGGAGGAAGGTCGCTGTCGTCGGCCACGCGCCTTCCTAGCGCAGGCGTCAGCGCGGCTCCAGCCACGGCGGCACGGTAAGCCCCTTTGCGCGCAACCACGTCGGATTGGACAGGGTCGAGAGATAACGCATCCCCGAATCGCACAGGATCGTGACGATCGTCCTGCCCGGCCCCATCGCCTTGGCGAGCGCAACGGCACCCGCGACGTTGATCCCCGACGACAGGCCGACATGCAGGCCCTCCTCGGCCAGCAGCCGGTGCACCCAGACCAGTGCGTCCTCGTCCGAGATGCGAAACTGCGCGTCGACCGGCGCACCGTCGAGATTCGCGGTGATCCGGCTCTGCCCGATCCCCTCGGCGACCGAGCTGCCCTCGGCCGCGAGCTCGCCGCAGGCGTAATAGCTGTACAGTGCAGCACCATGCGGATCGGCAAGCGCGATCGTCACGCCATCCTTCTCGGCCTTGAGCCCAAGACCGACGCCGGCAAGCGTGCCGCCGGTCCCGCAGGCGCAGATGAAACCGTCGATCGCGCCGCCGGTCTGCGCCCAGATCTCTGGCGCTGTGGTGCGGATATGCGCCATGCGGTTGGCGGTGTTGTCGAACTGGTTCGACCAGAAGCCGCCGGGCGTCTCCTCCGCGATGCGGCGCGAGGTGTGAACATAATGCGCGGGGTTGGAATAGGCGGTCGGCGGCACCTCGACCAGTTCGGCACCCAGCGCGCGCAGCGTGTCCTTCTTCTCCTGGCTCTGCGTCTCGGGGATGACGATGATCGTCTTATAGCCCTTGGCGTTGGCGACGAAGGCGAGCCCGATGCCGGTATTGCCCGCGGTGCCCTCGACGATCGTGCCTCCTGCTTTCAACAGTCCGCGTGCCTCGCCATCCTCGATGATCGCGAGCGCGGCCCGATCCTTGACCGACCCGCCGGGGTTCATGAACTCGCATTTGGCCAGGATCTCGCAGCCGGTCTCCGCGGACGGACCGGCGAGGCGGACGAGCGGCGTGTTGCCGATCAGCGAAAGCGCATCGCGCGCGATGGAAGTCATGCCGCCGACATAGGCGGCGCCTGCGCGGGCGGCAACGCAGCTTTGCTTGGGGCCGCCCAACCGCCTGATGACCGCACCGCAACCATCTGTCGCAGGAAAACGTGATGCAGCGCACAACGCGCTTGACGGGCGCGCCTGGGTTGTCGATCAGCGGGATCGCTATGCGAACCCCCCTCACGCTCCGCGCCGCCCCGGCTCTCGCCGGATTCCTCCTCCTCACGCTCGCCGGGTGCAACAACCAGCCGACCAACATCGGCGCCGACGAGACCGACGACATGAAGACCCAGCTGGCGACCGCCAAGCCGGTCTCGCTGCCGCCGTCGATCGCCGCGACCAAGTCGCTGCGCTGCGCCGACAACAGCGTCGTGTTCGTCGACTTCTATTCGGACGGCAAGAGCGCCGGCGTCCATCTCAAGAAGGACAGCCCGCCGACGATCGTCAAGGCTGACGCGGCCGGCAAGCCGATGACGGCGGACGGCGGCTATGTGATCGACGGCTCGCAGACGGCGTCTTCGGTCAAGGTCACGCTGCCGGGCAAGCCTGCACAGAGCTGCGACACCGAATAAGCGCGGCGGCTTTTCCTGAAACACCCAGGCCGGCGACGATCTCGCCGGCCTTTTTCTTGAGCCGCGCGCAAAGCCACCACGCCTGCAAAGCCGCTAACGCCATCCTTCCCTAATCCGCGCCTCCGCGCTATCGGCTCGCGGCATGACGAACGCCCCCGCCATCACCGCCCAGACGATCACCGGCGAGATCGTCGCCCAGCACGGGCTCTCCGAAGAGGAATATGCCCGCGTGCTCCACGCGCTCGGGCGCGAGCCCAATCTCACCGAGCTCGGCATCTTCTCGGTGATGTGGTCCGAGCATTGCTCGTACAAGTCGAGCCGCATCCATTTGAAGAAGCTGCCCACCGAGGGCCCTCATGTGATCTGCGGCCCCGGCGAGAATGCCGGCGTGATCGACATCGGCGACGGCCAGGCGGCGATCTTCAAGATGGAGAGCCACAACCACCCCTCCTACATCGAGCCCTATCAGGGCGCCGCGACCGGGGTCGGCGGCATCCTGCGCGACGTGTTCACGATGGGCGCGCGGCCGATCGCCAATCTCAACGCGCTGCGCTTCGGCCGGCCCGACCATCCCAAGATGCGCCACCTGATCGCCGGCGTCGTCCACGGCATCGGCGGCTACGGCAATTGCGTCGGCGTGCCGACGGTCGGCGGCGAGGTCAATTTCCACAAGGCCTATGACGGCAACATCCTGGTCAACGCGATGACCGTCGGCGTGGCGGACCAGGACAAGATCTTTTATTCGGCCGCCTCGGGGATCGGCAATTCGATCGTCTATGTCGGCTCCAAGACCGGACGCGACGGCATCCACGGCGCCACCATGGCCTCGGCCGACTTCGGCGAGGATTCGGACTCCAAGCGGCCGACCGTCCAGGTCGGCGATCCGTTCACAGAAAAGCTGTTGATCGAGGCGTGCCTCGAGCTGATGGCCTCTGACGCGATCGTCGCGATCCAGGACATGGGCGCCGCCGGCCTCACCTCCTCCTCGGTCGAGATGGCGAGCAAGGGCGGCGTCGGCATCGCGCTCGACATGAACGCGGTGCCACAGCGCGAGACCGGCATGACGCCCTACGAGATGATGCTGAGCGAAAGCCAGGAGCGGATGCTCATGGTGCTCAAGCCCGGTCGCGAGGATTTTGCAGAGGCGATCTTCCGCAAGTGGGAGCTCGATTTCGCGGTGATCGGCACGGTCACCGACACCGGCCGCATGGTACTTACCTGGAACGGCGAGACCGTGTGCGACATCCCGCTCGGCCCGCTCGCCGACGAGGCGCCGCTCTACGACCGCCCCGCCGCCTCCAGGGAAGCGTATCAGGCCTGGGCCGGCGTGGCGCCGCTCAGTGACATTCCCGAATCAACCGACATCGCCGCCGATCTGCTCAAGCTGATGGGCTCCCCCGACATCGCCTCGCGGCGCTGGATCTGGGAACAGTATGACCATATGGTCGGCGCAGACACCGTGCAGCGCCCGGGTGGCGACGCCGCGGTGGTGCGGGTCCACGGCACGCAGAAGGGGCTCGCGATGAGCACCGACTGCACCCCGCGCTATTGCTATGCCGACCCCTATGAGGGCGGCAAGCAGGCGGTTGCCGAATGCTATCGCAACCTGTCCGCCGTCGGGGCGACGCCGCTGGCGATCACCAACTGCCTCAACTTCGCCAATCCGCAGCGCCCCGAGATCATGGCGCAGCTTACCGGCTGCCTCGACGGCATGGGCGATGCCTGCCGCGCGCTCGACTTCCCGATCGTGTCGGGCAACGTCTCGCTCTATAATGAGAGCAAGGCGACGGGCGGTGGGTCGGCGATCCTGCCGACGCCTGCGATCGGCGGCGTCGGGCTGCTGGCGGACTGGTCGACCTCGGCGACGATCGCGTTCAAGGCGGCGGGGGAGGATATCCTGCTCATCGGCGGCACGACCGGTCATCTCGGCCAGTCGCTCTATCTGCGCGAAATCCTCGGCCGCGAGGCAGGGGCGCCGCCGACGGTCGATCTGGCGGCTGAGCGCCAGGCGGGCGAACTGATACGGCGCCTGATCCTCGAAGGCCGCGTGACCGCGGTGCACGACGTCTCGGATGGCGGCCTGCTCGTCGCGGCGACCGAGATGGCGCTCGCCGGCGGGATCGGCGCAGAGCTGGACACCTTGTCCGCCGCGCAGGCGTTCGGCGAAGACCAGGGCCGCTATCTGGTGACGGTCCCGTCCGGCATCGAGATCGAAGGCGCTGTCCGGATCGGGCGGACAATCGACCGGTCGGCGGTGTACGGCATCCCGCTCGCCGACCTCCGCCGCGCGCACGAGGACTTCTTCCCGACGCTGATGGGCGCCGACGCGGCATTGGCATAGCGACGCAGGCCCTTCCCGCGAGACGGCGAGGCGAAGGAAATGTTGACCCAGGCGTCATCTTGCGATTCGATCGTCCCGACCGCGAGTAGCGCGGCCGAGGAGACGAGCATGATCCGATCGCTGATGACCGCCGCTGCCCTGCTGTCGCTGGCCGCCGCGCCCGCGCTGGCCGCGCCGTGCAAGGACGCCAAGGGCAAGTTCACCAAATGCCCGCCAGCCGCCGCCCCTGCCGGCGCGCGCTGCAAGGATGCCAAGGGCAAGTTCGCCAAGTGCGGCGCCCCTGGCGCGACGCCGATCGCTGCCAAGAAATGATCTCAAGGCCCGGCGGCGGCATATGGCGGCCGCCGGGCACTTGCCGATGCCGGCAGCTGATAGACGCCCGAAACGCGGTCTGACGACCTATGAACCGCCGGCTCCCGGCTTGACGCTCTGGTCCCGCCGCGACACGTCCGTACGATGACAGCCGTCCCCCGCTACGCCTCGATCGACGCGCTGCGCGGGCTTGCGGTGATGGGCATCCTGCTGATGAATATCGCCGATTTCGCACTGCCGTCGGGCGCCTATTTCAATCCCCTCGCCGGCGGCGGCACGCGGCCCGTCGATCTCGCGGCCTGGGCGGTGTCGTTCGTGCTGGTCGACGGCAAGATGCGTGCGCTCTTCTCCATCCTGTTCGGCGCCTCGACGCTGATCGTGGTCGAACGCGCCGAGGCGGCGGGCCGCAACGGCACGCGCGTCCACTTTGCGCGGATGGCGACGCTCGGGTTGTTCGGCGTCGCACACCTCCTCCTGATCTGGCCGGGGGACATCCTGCTCCACTATGCGCTGGTCGGCACATTGGCGCTGCCATTCGCGCTGCTCGAGCCCCGCCAGCAATTGCGCATCGCTATCCTGTTGCTGTGCGTGCAACTGGTCGTCGGCGCGCTGTTCTTCCTCAATTTCGTCGAGCTGCGCCACGCCGCCAGCCTGGCCGACGCCAGCGCCGCGACGCGCGCCGCCTGGCACAGCTTCGCCGATGGCGTCGGGGTCGGCCAGCCATCGGACGTCGCCGCGGAGATCGCGGTGGCGCGCGGATCGTGGCATGGTTTCGTCGCGCACAACCTTGCCGTCCAAGGCGGCGGGCCGGTCTTCCTGCTCGCCTTCGACGGCTTCGAGACGCTGGCGTTCATGCTGATCGGAATGGCGGCGCTACGGTCGGGGTTCGTTACCGGGACGTGGACGCGGGCGCGCTATCTGCGCTGGTCGGGGCTCGGGTTCGCGGTCGGCCTGCCGCCGACGGTCGCCCTGTGCGGGCTGAGTGCCGCCGGCGGTTTCGATACGCTCACAACGTTTGCGGCGGCGACGCTTGGCAGCGTGCCCTTCCGCCCGATCCTGGCGCTCGCCGAGGCCAGCCTCGCGCTCGCCTGGCTGACAGGCCGTCCGCATCCGCGGCTCGAGGCGGCAGGCCGCGTCGCGTTCAGCAACTATCTCGGCACCAGCATCGTCATGATGCTGGTCTTCGACGGCTGGGGCCTCGGGCTGTTCGGCCGGGTGGAACGAGTCATGCTCTACCCGATCGTCCTCGCGACATGGGCGGCGATGCTGACATGGAGCCCATGGTGGCTAGCGCGCTTCCGCTACGGCCCGCTCGAATGGGCGTGGCGCTCGCTCGCGCGCGGAAAAGCGCAAGCGATGCGCATAAATGATATTGCAACTGTGTCGCAGTAGTCCTAGTCTGATGTCATCGCCATCGGAGGCACTATGGTCGTCTGCATCTGCAATGCGTTGCGTGAAAACCAGGTACGGGACGCCGCGCGCGCCGGTTGCCGCGATCCACTTTCCGCCTATGCCTCCCTGGGATGCCGCCCGCGCTGCGGTCAGTGCGTGCCCTTCGCGCGCGAGCTGATCGCGTCCGAATCCGCTGCCGCCTGAAAGCGCCGTCTGCGAACGACTTGCGCGAGTCGTTCGCGGTGGGATTTGCGCCTGATCGGGGTTAAACCACGCTTCTGCACATTGGGAGCTGGGTATGAAGGGCGACGCACGCGTCATCGAGATATTGAACGTGGCGCTCAAGAACGAGCTGACCGCGATTAACCAATATTGGCTTCACTATCGCATGCTCGACCATTGGGGCGTGCAGAAGCTCGCCGATTTCGAGCGCCACGAATCGATCGACGAGATGAAGCATGCCGATTGGCTGTCGGAGCGCATCCTGTTTCTCGACGGCCTGCCTAATTTCCAGCTGCTCGGTCGCCTGCGCATCGGCGAATCGGTCGAAGAGATCCTCAAGGCCGACATGGCGCTCGAAGAGGAGGCGATCCCGACGCTGCGCGACGGCATCGCGCAGGCCGAATCGGTGCGCGACTATGTATCGCGCGACCTGTTCCTCAAGATCCTCGCCAACGAGGAGGAGCATGTCGACTATCTCGAGAAGCAGTTCGACCTGATCAAGCTGATGGGGATCGGCAACTACATCCAGCTGCAGAGCAAGCCTGCGAACGAGGAAGGCGCCTCGACCGGAGACTGACTCCCAGGCCGTGCGGCGTGGGGGCAATCGCGCTCATGCCGCGCGGCGGCTGTGCCCCGGCGCGTTCGGGCCGAAACGTTATCGATACGCGCGCAGGCGACGCCTCAGCGCTGGGCGACCCCGAAGCTGCCCGACGCCTTACGGCCGAAACCCGTGGTGCGGCGGTCGACCAGCGGATTGACCTCGCGGTCGAACAGACGGAGCGTCGCCTCGAACAGCGGGCGCAGTTCGACAATGCGCTCGATCAGTTCGTCCGGCGTCTCGCGCGCCTCGACGCAGCGCCGCGCGGTCGCCTCGATCTCCTCGGCGATCTCGGCGAGCGGCATCGCACCAAATTGTCGCGCCTCGCCCTTCAGCGTATGCGCGGGCAACACCAGCGCGGCCGCGGAGCGATCGCGAATCGCCTGCTCGATGACACCGACGGCCTTGATTCCGTCTTCGCGGAAATAGCCGAGAATACGCACGAATCCGGAGCCAAGCTCGGTGCGTACGCGGGCGAAAACGCCCCAATCGACCAGTTCTGCGGCTCCCATCGCCACGAGCGATCCCCTTGAACACAGTATCTAATATTCGAGCTATGCCAGTATTGGGGTAAATAGAGCGTTACCGTCGCATAGCGTTTAGTCGAAGGCCCTGCCCAATTTCCGTTGCCTGCGGTGATATCCGCCAGCCGCGCTCGTCCGCGACCGCGGTGATTTCGCGCGCCGCGGCGGGGTCGTCCGCCACCACAAGGATCACCGCGCCCAGTGCGGCTTCACGGATCGCGCGCGCAACCCGGAGTGCCGGCCACGGGCAGCGGAGCCCCCGCAGATCGAGCAGCGTCTCGCTCAATCGTCGCGCGTGTCGTTGGGCCGGTTGCCGTAGGGGTTCTTGGGCGCACGCAGCGTCAGCCGCACCGGCACCGCGCCGAAGCCGAGATCCTTGCGAATGCCGTTGAGCAGATAGCGCTGATAGCTGACCGGGAGCTGATCGACGCGCGTGCCGAACAGCACGAAGCCGGGCGGCCGCGTCTTGGCTTGCGTCAGGTAGCGCAGCTTGATCCGCTTGCCGCCGGGCGCGGGCGGCGGGTTGCGCTCGACCGCCTGCTCGAACCAGCGGTTGAGCGCGCCGGTGCCGACGCGCTTGGACCAGGCGTCGCGCGTCTCGAAGGCAGCGGCGAGCAGCTGGTCGAGGCCCTTGCCCGTCTCCGCCGACACGGTGAGCAGCGGCACGCCCTTGACCTGGCTGAGCCCCTCGTCGAGCGCCGCCTTGACGCCGTTGAACAGCGCCGAGGCGCCTTCGGCGACGTCCCATTTGTTGAGCGCGATCACCAGCGCACGGCCTTCGGACAGCACCTTGTCCGCGATCCGCAGGTCCTGCGCCTCGAGCCCGCGCGTCGCATCTAGCAGCAGCACGACGACCTCGGCGAAATCGACCGCGCGCATCGTGTCGGAGGCGGACAGCTTTTCGAGCTTGTCCTCGATCTTGGCCTTCTTGCGCAGCCCCGCCGTGTCGATCAGCCGCACCGCCCGCTCGCGACCCTCGGGGCTCGGCCACATCCAGTCGATCGAGATCGAATCGCGCGTGATGCCGGCTTCCGGCCCGGTGATCAGCCGCTGCTCGCCAAGCATCTTGTTGACCAGCGTCGACTTGCCCGCATTGGGGCGGCCGACGATCGCGAGCTTGAGGATCGCGTCGGGATCCTCCTCGTCATCGTCGGGCGCCTCCTCTTCGACGTCGCCGCGCTCGATATGCGGCAGCAGCACCTCGAACAGATCAGCCATGCCGTCGCCATGCTCGGCCGACAGCGCGATCGGATCGCCGAGACCCAACCGGAACGCCTCGAAGATCGCCGATTCGGCGGCGCGGCCCTCCGCCTTGTTGGCGAGCAGGATGATCGGCGTGTCGCTGCCGCGCAGCCAGCGCGCGACCTCGGCATCGAGCGGGGTTACGCCCGCACGCGCGTCGATCATGAACAACGCGGCGTCGGCTTGCGCCACCGCGGCCTCGGTCTGCGCGCGCATCCGGCCCGGAAGCGTCTGCGCATCGTCTTCCTCATAGCCGGCCGTGTCGATGATGCGGAACTGCAGCCCGAGCAGGTCGGCGTCGCCCTCGCGCCGGTCGCGCGTGACACCCGGACGATCGTCGACCAACGCGATGCGCTTGCCGACGAGGCGGTTGAACAATGTCGACTTGCCGACATTGGGGCGGCCGATGATCGCGACGGTAGGCTGTTGCTTCATATCAAATCTCCGCCGCCGCCCCTACACGATCGCCCGCGGGCGTTCGCCCCCTAAACGACTGCTCCAGGAGCGCACCCCTGCAAGACAGGGACAGCGGCGGCGCGGCCTACCGGAGCGCGGCGAGCTTGTTGTCGCTCGACAGCAGGAACATCATGTTGTTGGCGATGATCGGCGCGAGTGAGAACGGCTTCTTCGACACCTTCTCGGTCGAGACGACCTTGCCGGTGTCGACCGCGACCGAAACCAGCGCTCCCTGCGAGTTGGTCAGCCACAGCTTGCCGCCGCCGAGCACGGGCCCGCTCCAGATGATCTGGTTGGTCTTCTTGGTTTCGTTCTTCCAATGCGGCAGCTGGGTCGACCAGCGGATTTTGCCCGTCGTGCGCTGGACGCAATAGAGATGCGCGTCGTCGGCGACGACGAACAGCCAATCGCCACCAAGCGCCGGCGTCGAGATGCCACCGATGTTGATCTCCCACAGCCGCTGGCCGGTGAGCAGGTCGAGCGCGACCATGCGGCCGCCGGCGCCCACCGCATAGACGCGCGTGTCGTCGATCACCGGGCTGGCATCGACGTCGGTGACGTCGCCGACCGTCGTCGACATGCTGGTGCGGGTCAGCGCGTCCTGCCACACGACGCGGCCATTCTCGTAGCGATAGGCGTCGAGATCGCCCGACGAGAAGCCGGCGATCACCGTGCTACGCGCGACCGCGGGCGCTCCCGTGCCGAACACGCCGGCGGTCTCGAGCGGGCCGCTTGCGGTCCACTGGGTCGTGCCGTCGGCGAGGTTGAGCGCGTAGATCTGGTTGTCCTGGCTCATCACATAGGCCGAGCCGCCGGCGATGCCCGGGGCGCCGCGCAGCGGGCCGCCCGGCGTCACGCGCCAGCCGATCTTGCCGGTCGCCGCATCGAGCTGCGCGACCTCGCCAAGCCCGTTGGTCGCATACAGCTTGCCGTCGTCGAAGCTGACGCCGCCGCCGAACAGCGAGGCGGTGTAGCGCTTATGCTCCTTCTGTCCGAGCAGGCCGGGAATCCCCGCCTTGCGCAGCGCCGGGCCGGGCGTGCCCTTGATCTGCGTCGACCACAATTCCTTGCCCGAGGCCGCGTCATAGGCACGGACGTTGGCGAGCGTATCGATCACATAGACATGGCCGCCCGCCACCACCGGTGGCGCTGCCAACCGCGCCGCCTTGCTCGACTTGGCGAGCTGGACCGTCCAAATCCGCTGCGGGCTGGCGCCGAGCGCGAGATTGCCCATCGCCTTCTGCGAATTGCCGCCGGGCTGCGTCCACTCGGCATTGGGCTGCGCCTCGGGCACGGTCACCGGCGTGGTGACGATCGATGCGTCGTTGCCCGCGCTGCTCTCGACCGTCAGCACCGGAATGCGCTCGCCGAGCACCTCGGTCTTGGGCTTCTTGTCGCCCTTGAAGATACCGCAGCCCGACAGCAGCGCGACCGCGGTCAGCGCCGTCGCCAGCGCCGTTACCGACGATTTCGTCCTGCGCGTGCCCATACTGTCCCGCCCCATCATATTGTCATAGTCCTGTCGTGTCGTAGCCGGCGCCCGGGCGCCCGATCGCGCCGCCATCAGGAGGCCGGGCTGTCGGAGGGCTGAACGGGGTCGAAGCCGAGATCGGCGGCAAGCTGGGCGACGCGCGATTGCAGCGTGCGGGGCACGGTCGGGTCCTTGGTCATCGCGACGAACAGCGCGCCGGCCTGCTTGGGCTGGCCCATCCGCATATAGGCGACGCCGAGCATCTCGCCCGCGCTGCCGAACCAGGGATTGCCGGTGACGGCGATCGGCTTGAGCCGCGCGACCGCGGCCTGGGGCGTGATCGTGTCGAAATCGATCGTGGTCGCGCGCAGCGTCGCGACGTCGCGCAACTGCTGCGGCACCGCGCTATCGTTCGCGATCGCCAGGAAGGCGGCCGCCGCGGCCGGAGCCTTGCCGTCCTTCACGAGGATGTCGGCCTGGAGCATCCGCGCGAGCGGCGCATAGCCTTTGTCGTGCGTGTCGACGAGCGTCTGCAGCGTCTTGCCCGCCTGCGCCTCCTGGTTGGCGTTGAGCGACGCCATCGCGGCGATCAGCTGGTCGCCATGCTCGCCCGCCACCGCCGCACGGTGCGAGCGCCACCACAGCGCCACGCCAAGGACGATCAGCGCCAGCACGACCAGCCCGGCCAGCATCACGCCATAGCGGCGCGCGGCCTCGCCGAGCTTCTCGCGGCGCACTTCGTCGTCGACCTCACGAAAGAAGGCGTCGTTATTCTGCGGGGTCAGGGCCAATCGAAATCTCCAGGGGCGGTCCGCCCGAAATTGCCGCGGACCTTAGCGGCGTCGCGGCCGGAACGGAACAGCTACTTGGGCGCGTAGGTCTCGGCCGCGGTTGGAAAGGCGCGCGACCGCACCTCACACGCATAGGCCTGCGCCGCCGCCGTGATGCGCGGCGCCAGATCCTCGTATCGCTTCACGAAGCGCGCGGTGCGCTCGAACATGCCGAGCATGTCGTCGATCACCAGCACCTGGCCATCGCACTGCGCCGAGGCGCCGATGCCGATCGTCGGGCAGGCGACCTCGCGCGTGATCCGCGCGGCGATCGGCTCGACCACGCCCTCGATCACCAGCGCGAACGCGCCCGCATCGGCGACCGAGGTGGCATCGCGGACGATCTTCTGTTCCTCCACCTGGCTCCGCCCCCGCGCCGCATAACCGCCGAGCATGTTGACCGCCTGCGGGGTGAGCCCGACATGGCCGACCACCGGGATGCCGCGCGCGACCAGGAAGGCAACCGTCTCCGCCATCGCCTCGCCGCCCTCGAGCTTGACCGCGGCGGCCCCCGTCTCCTTGAGGATGCGCGCGGCGGAGGCGAAGGCGTGCTGGGGCGAGGCCTCGTAGCTGCCGAACGGCATGTCGATCACGACGACGCTATGCCAGCTGCCGCGCACCACTGCGGCGCCATGCGCGCACATCATCTCGAGGCTGACCGGGATCGTCGAGGGCAGGCCGTAGATCACCTGCCCCAGGCTGTCGCCGACGAGCAGCATGTCGCAGTGCGGATCGAGCAGCTGCGCCATCCGCGCGGTATAGGCGGTGAGCATCACCACCGGCTCGGCGACGGGCTCGGGCCCGGTCTTGCGCGCGAGAATCGCGGGCGCGGTCAGCCGCTTCATCGGTGCCGGCGTCGGCGTGGCACGGCTGGTCGCGCTGTCGAGCGTGAAGGTGGTGGACATGGGCAACGTCTAGCCGGTGGCGCGGCGGCGGGCAAATCGTGCGGCAATGCGATCCCGTATGATCTATCCCACTGCCGCCGCGTAGACGTCCGGCTTGAACCCGACCAGCGTTCGGCCGCCAAGGTCGAGCACGGGCCGCTTGATCATCGAGGGCTGCGCCGACATCAGCGCGATCGCCTTGCCGGCGTCGATCCCCTCGCGGTCCGCGTCGGGCAGCGTGCGGAAGGTCGTGCCGGCGCGGTTGAGGATCGTCTCCCAGCCATGTTCGGCGACCCACTTGGCCAGCGTCGCGCCATCGATCCCCGACGCCTTGTAGTCGTGGAAGGCATAAGCGACGCCCTGCGCGTCGAGCCAGGCGCGCGCCTTCTTGATCGTGTCGCAATTCTTGATGCCGTACAGCGTTGGCGTCACGCCCTATCCTTCCGATCCTGGCCGTCATGTGGGCAATAGCAAGCGGCGGCGGGAAACACAGTGGTTCGTCGTCGTGCCAGGGCCGGCGTCACGATGGCGGCACGGCGACGCGAACGCAGCCTAACCCACCGTTAACCTCTTTCGCCTACCGACCGCACCGCGCTGAAAAGTCAGCACAAAAAGGGGTAGAGCTTTTGAAATCACTGGTCATTCTCGGCGTAACGGCAGCGGCCTCGATCGCCTTGGGCGCTACGTGCGCGAATGCGGACGACGGCCCCTATACGGGCTTCCGGGTCGAAGCACAGGGCGGCTGGGACCATATCGGCACGACCGCCAAGCTGTCTTACGACAACGCCGTGTTCCAAGAGGCAAAGGGCAGCGAGAACGGCGTCACCTATGGCGCCAACGTCGGCTATGACAATGACATGGGCGCGGGCTTCGTCCTCGGCACCGAAGCCGGGATCAACTGGTCGTCGATCAAATATTGCACGGTGTTCGGCGGCGACGACCGCGCCTGTGCCAAGCCCGGCCGCGAGATCGAGGTCGGTATCCGCGCGGGTAAGCAGTTCGGCGACACGGGTCCGCTCGTCTACGGCAAAGTCGCGTACGTGAACGGCCAGGTGAAGGGCCACGACGATGCGAGCGATCTGCGCTTGCAGGACAATCGCAGCGGCGTTCGGCTGGGCGTCGGGATTGAGGACAAGATCTCGCGCCACGTCTATGTGAAGGCGGAATATCGCTATACCGACTTCAAGGCGTATAAATTCGTGGTCGACGGCGATGCGCTGAAGATCGATTTCGACCGCAATCAGGTTATCGCCGGAGTCGGCTACTTGTTCTAACGCCTCTTCGCCTGTCGCTTCGACACGCAAAAACAGGGCCCCCGGTGGAAACATCGGGGGCTTTTTGGTGCGCTCCGTCGATCGCGATCGCGACCGATAGCCTAGTCCGCTCCGTCCAGCCGTCGTCCGAGCACTATCGTCGTCTGCCGCTCGAAGCCCAGCGCCGAATAGAAGCCGAGCGCCGCTTGGTTGTCGTCGCGCACCATCAGCTGCAGCTTGGGCGCGCCCTGCCCGCGTAGCCAGTCCTCGGCCGCCGTCATCAGCGCGCGACCCAGTCCGGCGTGGCGGCGATCGGGTGCGACCGCGAGATAATAGACCCAGCCGCGGTGACCGTCGAAGCCGACCATCACGCTACCGACCACCTCGCCCGCATCGCGCGCGACGATCATGGTCGCGCCCGCCGTGGCGCGTGCCAGACGGAAGTCGGCCTGCGGATCGTTCCATGGGCGGGTAAGCCCACTCGCCCGCCACAGCGCGACCACCGCGGCTTCATCGCTAGCGGTTGCAACGCCGAATATCGGCCGGGCCGCGCTGCTCACACGCTGCGACGGCTTGCGCCGCCGAGTAAGCCGGGCAGACGTCCACCGGACGTCCGCTCTTTCCGGCTTACTCCCACTCGATCGTGCCCGGCGGCTTGCTGGTATAATCGTAGACGACGCGGTTGATGCCCGCGACCTCGTTGACGATCCGCGTCGCGACCCGGCTGAGGAAGGCGCCGTCGAACGGATAGACGTCGGCGGTCATGCCGTCGACCGAGGTCACCGCACGCAGCCCGCACACCGAATCATAGGTGCGATGGTCGCCCATCACGCCGACCGTCTTGACCGGCAGCAGCACCGCGAACGCCTGCCAGATCGCGTCGTAGAGCCCGGCATTGCGGATCTCCTCGAGATAGATCGCATCCGCCTTGCGCAGGATGTCGCAGCGCTCCTTGGTGACCTCGCCGGGGATGCGGATCGCGAGGCCCGGTCCCGGGAAGGGGTGGCGGCCGACGAACGCCTCGGTCAGCCCGAGCTCGCGGCCGAGCACGCGGACCTCGTCCTTGAACAGCTCGCGCAAGGGCTCGACCAGCTTCATGTTCATCCGCTCGGGCAGCCCGCCGACATTGTGGTGGCTCTTGATCGTCACCGACGGCCCGCCGGTGAAGCTGACGCTCTCGATCACGTCGGGGTAGAGCGTGCCCTGCGCCAGGAAATCGGCGCCGCCGATCTTCTTCGCCTCGTCCTCGAACACCTCGATGAAGGTCTTGCCGATGAACTTGCGCTTGGCCTCGGGGTCGGTGACGCCAGCGAGACCGTTCAGGAACAGCGTCTCGGCGTTCACATGGACGAGCGGAATATTATAGTGGTTGCGGAACAGCGAGACGACCTGCTCGCTCTCGCCCGCGCGCATCAGGCCATGGTCGACATAGACGCAGGTGAGCTGCTCGCCGATCGCCTCGTGGATCAGCACCGCGGCGACCGACGAATCGACCCCGCCCGACAGCCCGCAGATCACCCGCCCCTTGCCGACCTGGGCACGGATCTCCTCGATCTTGGCCGCGCGGAAGCCCGCCATCGACCAATCGCCGCCGAGCCCGCAGACATGACGCACGAAATTGGCGATCAGCTTGCCGCCATCGGGGGTGTGGACCACCTCGGGGTGGAATTGCACGCCGTAGAAGCGCCGCGTCTCGTCGGCGGTGATCGCATAGGGCGCCCCCTCCGACACCGCGATCGGGACGAAGCCCTGCGGCAGCCGGGTGACCTTGTCGCCGTGGCTCATCCACACCTGGTGGCGCTCGCCCTCGGCCCACATTCCGTCGAACAGCGCCGAGCGGCTGCGAACCTCGACGAAGGCGCGGCCGAACTCGCCGCCCTCCCCCGACACGACGACCTCGCCGCCGAGCTGCTGGCACATCGTCTGCTGGCCGTAGCAGATGCCGAGGATCGGCAGCCCCGCCTCGAAGAAGCGCTGCGGCGCGCGCGGCGCATGCTCTTCGGTCACCGAGGCCGGGCCGCCCGAGAAGATCAGTCCGGACGGTGCCATCCGGTCGAATGCAGCCTCCGCCGACTGGAAGGGCGCGATTTCGCAATAGACGCCGGCCTCGCGCACGCGGCGCGCGATGAGCTGCGTCACCTGGCTGCCGAAATCGACGATGAGGATGCTGTCTGGGGGCGTGACGGTCATGGCGAGCCGATAAAGCGCGGGCCGCAGCCTGTCCAGCGTCCGGAGGCGCCTCGCGCCGACGATGGTCAACGCTTCGTTTACGGATCGGCGCTAGGGTAGAGGCTCATACTCGTTCGAGGATTTCTTGATGCCGCGTCGGATCCGATCCTTGCTGTCCACGCTCCGCGAGGAGGTCCAACATTATGCTGCCGAAACGCAGGCGATCGCCGGGCGGACCAATCTGCTCGCGCTCAACGCGACGATCGAGGCCGCCCGCTCGGGCGAGGCCGGACGCGGATTTTCGGTGGTGGCGCAGGAGGTCAAGGCGCTGGCGGGGCAAGCGCGCACCAGCGCGGCAACGTTTCGCGCTGAAGTGCTCGATCGGCTCGCGCAGGGCGCCAGCATCGCCGACGAGTTGGTCGCCGAAGTCGAAGGCGCGCGGCTCGCCGAACTCGCGCAGTCGATCATCCAGACGATCGCGCGCTCGCTGTTCGACCGTTCGATCGACGTCCGCATGCTCTCCACCGATCCGTCGATCATCGCGGGCGCGGCCCACGCGCGCACCGACCCGTTGGCCGAACAGCGCGCGGTCGAGCGCCTCCGCGCGATGCTCCATTTCTCGCCCTATTTCCTCAACGCCTTCGTTGCCGACGACGAGGGCAATGTCGTCGTCACCGCGCACGCCAATGCCGAGGTCCGCTCGTTCAACCTGCGCAACGAGCCCCAATATAATGCCGCGCTGTCGGCCATGCCCGGCGAGGACTGGTTCACCGACGAGGTCTGGGAAAACCCCTATTCGCAGAACCGCAAAGTGCTCATCTACGTGGCGCCGATCCGCGCCGAAGGGCGGACGATCGGCGCCTGCTATCTCGAATATGATTGGGAGACGCAGGCCGCGGCGATCCTCCATTCGGTCGAGCAGGCCAATGGCAACGGCGTGGTCTCGATCGTCGACGAGCAGAACCGGATGATCTCGTCGACCGGACGCTATGTCTTCAACGAGGCGCTCAACATCGCCAGCGTCGCGACGGCGGCCGGCCGCCACGTCGAGACCCGCGACGATTCGATCGTGGCGCAGGCGATGGCGACGCCGTTCAACGGCTTCGACGGCCTCAATCTGCGCTGCGTCATCGAGCAGCGCGTTCCAGGCGAGCGCGAGATCGCCGATTCGCTTACCGGCCCGCGGGCGCGGGCGGCGGCATAGCGGACGGCGGTCCTAGACCGCCAACCCCGTCCAATAGGCCGCAAACGCCCACAGGTCGGCGGTCTCGGCGATCTGCTTGTCGATCGGCTTGCCAGCGCCGTGCCCCGCGCGCGTCTCGATCCGGATCAGATGCGGCTTGGCACCGATGTCCGCCGCCTGCAGCGCGGCGGCATATTTGAAGCTGTGCGCCGGCACGACCCTGTCGTCGGTGTCGGCGGTCGCGACCAGGATCGCGGGATAGTCGGCGCCGTCGCGGATGGTGAGCAGCGGCGCGTAGCCGGTCAGCACCGTGAAGTCCGCCTCGACGCCCGGATCGCCATAGTCGTCGATCCAGTAGCGTCCCGCGGTGAAGCGATGGAACCGCAGCATGTCATGCACGCCGACCGACGGCAGCGCGGCGGCGAACAGGTCTGGCCGCCGATTGGTGACCGCCGAGACCAGCAGCCCGCCGTTGCTATGGCCATGGATCACGAGCTTGGCGGCGACATCGGTCGCGGTCAGATGCTCGGCCGCCGCGATGAAGTCGTCGAAGGCATTGTGCTTGTTGGCGCGACGGCCGCCGTCGTGCCACGCCTTGCCATATTCGCCGCCCCCGCGAATGTTGGCGACCGCATAGACGCCGCCCATCGCCACCCAGGCGAGCGCGGCCGGGCTGAACCCGGGGGTGAGCGAAATCTCGAACCCGCCATAGCCGTAGAGCGTGGTCGGCGCTGGCCCGACGGAATCGCGGCGCCGGAGCAGGAAGATCGGCACGACGGTGCCGTCGGCGGTGGTGCAGGCGGTCTGCTCGACGACGAAGCCCGCGGGATCGAAGGATAGCGGCGGACGGGCGAACAGGCTCGTCGCGCTGCTCGCGACATCGAGCCGATGGATTTCGGTCGGCCGATCATAGCTGGTGAAGGCGAAGAAGCCTTCCGGGTCCCCCTCCTCGCCTTCGATACCCGAGACGGTGCCGACCCCCGGCAGCGCCACCGTGCCGATCAGCTTGCCGTCGAGATCATAGCTGCGCAGCTCGCTGGCGACGTCGCGCAGCATCGTCACCAGCAGCCGATCGCCGACCAGCCGCGCGTCGGCGAGCAGATCGGGGCCCTGCGGCAAGATCTCGCGCCGGCGCCGCATCTCCGAGGCGACATCGATGGAGACGATCCGGCGGCGCGGTGCTTCGAGATCGGTAACGAAGTAGAAGATGTCGCCGCGCGTGCCGGCGAGGCGCCAGTCATTTTCGAGCTCGCGCACCAGCGTCCGCGACGCCAGCTTGGGCGCGGTCAGGTCGACGACGCTGAGCTCGACGCGGGCGTCGGTGCCCTCGACCGAGGAGATCAGCAACCAGCGGCCGTCGACGCTGGTCTCCGCGACATGCAGCAGCCGCGGCCGATCCGGCGTCGCATAGACCAGCATGTCCGCGGTCTGCGCGGTGCCGAGCCGGTGGAAATAGACGGCATGGTCGACATTGGTCGCCTGATGTTCCTGGCCGAGCTTCGGCTCGGGGAAGCGCGAATAGAAGAAGCCCGATCCGTTCGCAGCCCAGGCGATGCCCGAGAATTTCACCCAGCGCAGGACGAATTCGGTCGACACGCCGCTGGCCACGTCCAGCACATGGAGCGTCCGCCAGTCGCTGCCGCCATCCTGCACCGCATAGGCGAGCTTGCGGCCATCGCGAGACGGCTCCCATTCGCCGAGCGCGGTCGCGCCGTCGGCCGACCATGCCTTGGGATCGAGCAGGACGCGCGACTCCGTGCCGACTCCCTCGCGCACGCACAGCACCGGCTGCGCCTCGAGCCCGCTGTTGCGAAGATGAAAATAGCGGCCACCACGGCGCCGCGGCAGCGAGATACGCTCATAGTCCCACAGCTGGGTCAGCCGCTCGGCGATCGCGTCGCGTCCGGGCAGCCCGGCGAGATATTCCTCGGTCAGCCGTGCCTGCGCCGCCACCCACGCGGCGACCCGCGGCTCCTGGCGGACATCATCTTCGAGCCAACGATAGGGATCGGCGATCGGCCGACCGAACATCTCGTCGACGATGTCGTCGCGCGGCGTCGGCGGATAGACGAACGGACCTTCGGGACTCATCAACACGGCGTCCTTTTCCTGCAGACCGCTCCCGCCACACGGGGAAAGCGGTCGTCGGCAACGCCTTATCGGTCATCGCCGCCGATGCAAGGCGGTACCGCCAACGGAAAAAGGGCCGCCCCGATCCGGGACGGCCCTCCTAAAGGCGTATGCCGAAGCGACGTACCGGATCAGGCGGCTTCGTCGAGCTCGTCGTCGGTCATCACCGGACCCGAATCCTGGCCCTTGGCCGAGACGTCGCGGTCGACGAATTCGATGATCGCCATCGACGCGGCGTCCGAGGCGCGGATACCGGCCTTGATCACGCGGATATAGCCGCCCTGGCGCGTCGCATAGCGCTCGGCGAGCACGTCGAACAGCTTGACCAGCTGTGCGTCGTCGAGCAGCCGGGCGTGCGCGAGACGGCGGTTGGAGAGTCCGCCCTTCTTGGCGAGCGTCACCAGCTTCTCGACATAGGGGCGAAGCTCCTTCGCCTTGGCAAGCGTGGTGGTGATCTGCTCATGCTTGATCAGGGCTGCGGCCTGGTTGCGGAACAGGGCGAGACGATGGCTCGAGGTCCGCTGGAGCTTACGACCGCCGACACGATGACGCATGATAATCTTCCTTTCGTTCGTCCGGATGCCGTCTCAGGTACATCCGGCCAGGCGGTGAAAAGGCACCGCCCCAACCTTTCCTCTCCCCTTGGAGGAGAGCGATACGGAGACTTGGGCGCGCATGCGCCCTAGTCGGAGTTGAGTGAGGGCACGAGGATGTGCGCTTGCGTGCCCTCACCCTCCCACCGGCTTCGCCGGCGGGCCCCTCCCTCTCCCCCCGAGGGGAGAGGGATTATCCCATCAATATTCCTGTTCGAGCTTCTTGGCCATTTCCTCGATATTCTCGGGCGGCCAGCCCGGGATGTCCATGCCGAGGCGCAGACCCATCGAAGAGAGCACTTCCTTGATCTCGTTGAGCGACTTGCGGCCGAAGTTCGGCGTGCGCAACATCTCGGCTTCGGTCTTCTGGACCAGATCGCCGATGTAGATGATGTTGTCGTTCTTGAGGCAATTGGCCGAGCGCACCGACAGCTCGAGCTCGTCGACCTTCTTGAGCAGGTAGCGGTTGAGCTGGTTGGCATCCGCTTCCGGCTCGGCGCTGCCGCCCATCGAAGGGGCAGCGACACCCGCCATCTGCGGCACGCTCGAGGTCAGCGTCAGGCCGTCGTCGAAGTGGACGAAGAGCTGGAGCTGGTCCTGCAGGATGCGCGCGGCATAAGCGAGACCATCCTCAGGAAGGACGGTGCCGTCGGTCTCGATCGTCAGCGTGAGCTTGTCGTAATCAAGCTCCTGACCGACGCGGGTGTTCTCGACCTTGTAGGCAACCTGACGGACGGGCGAATAGAGCGCGTCGACCGGGATCAGGCCGATCGGCGCATCGGCCGGACGGTTGAGCACGGCGGGGGCATAGCCCTTACCGGCCGCGGCGGTCAGCTCCATGTTGAGCGTCGCGCCCTCGTCGAGGTGGCAGATCACCAGTTCGGGGTTCATCACCTCGATGTCGCCGGTGGCGGCGATCATGCCGGCGGTGACTTCGGCCGGGCCGGTCGCCGCAAGCTGGAGGCGCTTGGTCCCCTCGCCCTGCATCCGCAGCGCGATCTGCTTGACGTTGAGCACGATGTCGGTGACATCCTCACGCACGCCGGCGAGCGACGAGAATTCGTGCAGCACGTTCTCGATCTTGATCGAGGTGACCGCGGCGCCCTGGAGCGACGAGAGCAGCACGCGCCGCAGCGCGTTGCCGAGCGTCAGGCCGAAGCCGCGCTCGAGCGGCTCGGCGACGAAGGTCGCGCGGCGCTTGCTGTCGCCGCCGGTCTTCTTCTCGAGACCATGCGGCTTCTTCAGTTCCTGCCAATTTTTGGCGTTGACGGCCATATGTCTTCCCTCAAGGGTTGGGCTGGTGGGGACGCGTCCGCCCCCGGCCGGAAGTGAAGCGCGACCGGCATCGGTCGCGCCGGAAAGATCAGACGCGGCGGCGCTTGGACGGGCGAACGCCATTGTGCGGGATCGAGGTCACGTCGCGGATCGAGGTGATCTGGAAGCCGACCGCCTGCAATGCGCGCAGCGCCGACTCACGACCCGAACCGGGACCCTTGACCTCGACCTCGATGGTGCGGACGCCGTGCTCGGCGGCCTTCTTGCCGGCGTCTTCGGCGGCGACCTGCGCCGCGTACGGCGTCGACTTGCGCGACCCCTTGAAGCCCATCTGGCCGGCCGACGACCAGGAGATCGCGTTGCCCTGGGCATCGGTGATCGTGATCATCGTGTTGTTGAAGCTGGCGTTCACATGCGCGACGCCCGAGGTGATGTTCTTGCGTTCGCGCTTTTTGATGCGCTGCGGTTCACGTGCCATGTTGCTGTCCTAATCCTGACAAACGTAAGCGAGCCGCCGGACGGGCCGACGGCTGCGAGCTTACTTCTTCTTACCGGCGATCGGCTTGGCCTTGCCCTTGCGGGTGCGCGCATTGGTATGCGTGCGCTGGCCGCGGACCGGCAGGCCCTTGCGATGGCGGAGACCGCGATAGCAGGCGAGATCCATCAGGCGCTTGATGTTCATCGCCACCTGGCGGCGAAGATCGCCCTCCACGGTGTAGCTGGCGTCGATCGCTTCGCGGATCTGGAGGACCTCCTGGTCCGTCAGGTCCTGCACGCGACGCTGCGGCTCGAGGCCCAGCTTGGCGGTGATTTCCTTGGCCTTGGTCGGGCCGATGCCGTGGATATAGGTCAGCGCGATCTCTACGCGCTTGTTGGTCGGGATGTTGACACCCGCAATACGAGCCACTGTGTTATTCTCCTGCTCCACAGGCCGCCTGGCTGGGCGGCCCATCTCGTCGCGTCGCCCTCAAACGGCGGATAGCCGACGCACGCAAGCAAGCGCCGCCGGACATCCGGGTTTAGGGATAGCGCGCTCCTACCCAGCGACTCGGGGGCTGTCAAGCCGACAGCGCCTGGTAAAGAATACCATACCGAGCGGTTGCATATGGTGGGCCCCGGTCCATATCCGCGATGCCCACCCCCAAGATAAGGCTAGAAACACCTATGGCAACCAAGGCCTATGGCGCACACTCCGGCACGACCCCGCTCGAGCCGATGGACATCGAACGTCGCCAGCCCGGCGCGCATGACGTCGCGATCGACATCGCCTATTGCGGCGTCTGCCATTCCGACCTCCACCAGGTCCGCGCCGAGTGGGAGGGGACGCTGTACCCCTGCGTCCCCGGCCACGAGATCGTCGGCACGATCACCGCGGTCGGTGGCGAGGTCAGCAATTTCAAGGTCGGCGACGTCGTCGGCGTCGGCTGCATGGTCGGCAGCTGCCAGCATTGCGACTCCTGCAACGAGGGCCTCGAGAATTACTGCACCAACGGCGGCTTCGTCGGCACCTATAACGGCCCGTCCGATGACGCCCCAGGCCACACGCTCGGCGGCTATGCGCAGAACATCGTGGTCAAGGACCATTTCGTGCTCCGCATCACCCACCCGGTCGAGCAGCTCGCCGCGGTCGCGCCGCTGCTGTGCGCCGGCATCACCACCTATTCGCCGCTCAAGCATTGGGGCGCTGGCCCGGGCAAGAAGGTCGGCGTCGTCGGTATCGGCGGGCTCGGCCATATGGGCATCAAGATCGCGCATGCGCTCGGCGCGCATGTTGTCGCCTTCACGACGTCAGAGAGCAAGCGCGAGGCGGCCAAGGAGCTCGGCGCGGACGAAGTAATCGTCTCGAAGAATGCGGACGAGATGAAGGCGCATGCCGGCAGCTTCGACTTCATCCTGAACACGGTCGCGGCCAGCCACAATCTCGACCAGTTCACGATGCTGCTTAAGCGCGACGCGACGCTGTGCGTGGTCGGCGTGCCCGAGCATCCGCATCCCTCGCCCAACGTCGGCGTGCTGATCTTCCAGCGCAAGGCGATCGCGGGCTCGCTGATCGGCGGCATCGCCGAGACGCAGGAGATGCTCGACTTCTGCGCCGAACACAAAATCGTCGCGGACATCGAGATGATCCCGATCCAGAAGATCGAGGAAGCTTATGATCGCATGCAGAAGAGCGACGTGAAGTATCGTTTCGTGATCGATAACGCGTCGCTCGACGCGTGACGTGACGAGGGCGGCGCTTCCCAAGGAGGCGCCGCCCTACTCTTCCTCCCCATCAAGGATGGGGAGGGGGACCACCCGCAGGGTGGTGGAGGGGTGGACCACGTCTCTACCGGGTTCCCATCTTCCAGCGTCGGACGCCCCTCCACCACTCGCTGCGCGAGCGGTCCCCCTCCCCCCCGCTTCGCGCGGGGAGGAGGCTTTGTTACCCTTCCAGCACCGTATCGATCGCGTGCCCGACATCGTCGATATCGGCCATGCCATCCACGCGGCTGACCAGCTTGCGCTGCTCGTAATAGGGCAGGATCGGCGCGGTCTTGGCGCGATACTCGGCCATGCGCGTGCGTACCGTTTCTTCATTGTCGTCGGGGCGGCGCTTGAACTCGTGGCTGCCGCACACATCGCAGGTGCTCTCGACCTTGGGACGCTTGAACGTGTCGTGATAGCCCTCGCCGCACACCGCGCAGGTGAAGCGCCCGACGATGCGTGCCACCAGCGCATTCTCGTCGACGGTGAGCTCGATGACATGATCAAGCCGGCGGCCGCGCGCCTCGAGCAGCCGATCGAGCGCCTCGGCCTGCGCCTGGGTGCGCGGATAGCCGTCGAAGATCGCCCCCTGCCCGCCCTCGAGCTGATCGAGCCGCTCGCCGATGATTCCCGAGACGATCTCGTCGGACACCAGCGCGCCCGATTCCATCACCGCCTTGGCCTGAAGGCCGACCGGCGAGCCGGCGGTCACCGCGGCGCGCAACATGTCGCCGGTCGAGAGCTGCACCATGCCACGCGACTGGACCAGCCGCGTCGCCTGCGTACCCTTGCCGGCACCCGGCGGCCCGAGCAGGATGATGTTCATGGTGTCCCTCCCCTAATCGTTCTGGCGTGTGCGCCTTTAGCGGCGCATCCCGCCCTTGAGCTTGGCCTTCTTGAGAAGGTCGCCATATTGGTGCGCGAGCAGATGGCTCTGGATCTGCGTCACCGTATCCATCGTGACGTTGACGACGATCAGCAGGCTGGTGCCGGTCAGCGAGATCTGCGGCAGGCTGAACGCCTTCACCACCGCCTCGGGCACCAGGCAGATCAGCGTGAGGTACGCGGCGCCGATCACCGTGATGCGCGTCAGCACATAATCGAGATAGTCGCCGGTCGCCTTGCCCGGGCGAATGCCGGGAATGAACCCGCCATAGCGCTTGAGATTGTCCGCGGTCTCTTCCGGGTTGAACACCACCGCGGTGTAGAAGAAGCAGAAGAAAATGATGCCCGCGGCATAGAGCGTCAGATAGAGCGGCGAGCCGTGCTGCAGCGAGCCGGTCAGGGTCAGCAGGATGTCGTTCCAGCGGCCGTTGCCGTGGACGCGGTTGCCCGCGAACTGCGCGATCGTCAGCGGCATCAGCAGCAGCGATGACGCGAAGATCGGCGGGATCACGCCCGCGGTGTTGATTTTGAGCGGCAAATAGGACTTGTCGCCCTGCATCATGCCGCGCGCGGTCTGGCGCTTGGGATATTGGATCAGCACCTTGCGCTGCGCGCGCTCCATGAAGCAGATGAAGTAGATCATCGCGAAGGCGATCACGAACGCCGCGATCACGGTCAACGGCGATAGCGAGCCCGTCGAGCCGCTCTCGAGCAGGTTCGAGATCACCGTCGGGATCTGGCTGACGATGCCCGCCATGATGATCAGCGAGACGCCGTTGCCGATGCCGCGCGAGGTGATCTGCTCACCGAGCCACATCAGGAACATCGTGCCGCCGACCAGGCTGATCACCGTCGTGACGCGGAACAGCATGCCCGGCTCGACCACCGCCGAGACGCCCGACGAGGCACCCCAGCTCTCGAGACCGACCGCAATGAAATAGCCCTGGATGCAGGTCAGCAGGACGGTGAGGTAGCGCGTGTACTGGTTGAGCTTCTTGCGCCCGCTCTCGCCTTCCTTCTTGATCGCCTCGAGCTGCGGCGACAGCGAGGTCGCGAGCTGCACGACGATCGAGGCGGTGATGTAGGGCATCACGCCGAGCGCGATCAGGCTCATCCGGTGCAGCGCACCGCCCGAGAAATTGTTGAAGAAGTCGAGCACGCCGCCGTTGGTCTTCTGGAACAGCGAGTTGAGCACGCGCGGATCGATGCCCGGCAGCGGCACGAAGCTGAGCAGGCGGAACACGATCAGTGCGCCGAGCGTAAACCACAGGCGCTTCTTGAGGTCTGTGGCCTGCGTGAACTTGGACAGGCTGAGCCCTGCGCCCGATGCGTTGGCGGCGGATGCCATGAGTGATTCACGTCCCTGCGATAAAACGAAAACGGCGGGTCGCATCGCCTGCGCCCGCCGCCTCCATATAAGCCTCTATCGAGCTTGTCTAAGCCCTATGCGGCAAAACGGTGCCGCAGGCCTCAGGCGGCGCCGATCGGCGCCTTGCCATGCTTCTTGCGATCGGCGTCGCGCACGCTGTTCTTCTTCGCCAGCGCCTTCTCGGCGGCGGTGACGATCTCGAACAGCTCGATGCTGCCACCGGCGGCTTCGATCGCCGCCTTGGCGGCGGCGCTGGCGCCGGCGACCTTGAACGACAGCTTGGCCGAGAACTCGCCCTTGGCGAGGACGCGGACGCCGTTCTTGCCGCCGCGGGCCACGCCAACGGCCTGGAGCGCGGCCTGATCGATCACCGCACCCGCGTCGAGCGTGCCGGCATCGACCAGCTTCTGGATCTGGCCGAGGTTGATCTCGGCGAAATCCTTGGCGAAGATGTTGTTGAAGCCACGCTTCGGGATCCGCATGTGGAGCGGCATCTGGCCGCCCTCGAAGCCCTTGATCGAGACGCCTTCGCGGCTCTTCTGGCCCTTCTGGCCGCGACCGGCGGTCTTGCCCTTGCCCGAGCCGATGCCGCGTCCGACGCGCATCTTGCGGTGGCGGGCGCCTTCATTGTCGCGGATGTCGTTGAGTTTCATGGTCTGCACTCGCTTTCGCTTTTGTCGCGCTGAATAAGAAGAGGGGCGCCCATAGCGCCCCTCCCCGGTTTATGCCAGCCCCGAGGGGCCAGGATGTCGACCGAAGGCCTCAGCCCTCGACCTTCACCATGTGATTGACCTTGCGGATCATGCCGCGGACAGCGGGGCTGTCCTCGAGCTCGCGGGTCTTGTGCATCTTGTTGAGGCCGAGCCCGACGAGCGTCGCGCGCTGGTCCGCGGTGCGACGGATCGGGGATCCGGTCTGCGTTACCTTGATCGTTGCCATGTCGATTACTCCACGATCGCCGCGGCATCGGCTTCGGCGGCAACGCTGCCACCGCGGCCGAGCAGGTCGACGATCTTCTTGCCGCGGCGCGCCGCGACCGACTTGGGGCTGGTCTGCTCCGTGAGCGCCTCGAAGGTGGCACGGATCATGTTGTACGGGTTCGACGTACCGACCGACTTGGTGACCACATCGTGGACGCCCAGGCTCTCGAAGATGGCGCGCATCGGGCCACCCGCGATGATGCCCGTGCCCTGCGGCGCGGTGCGGACGGTGACGCGACCGGCACCGAAGTGACCGTTGCCGTCATGATGCAGCGTGCGGCCTTCCTTGAGCGGAACGCGGACCATCGCCTTCTTGGCAGCGGCGGTCGCCTTGGAAATGGCTTCCGGCACTTCGCGCGCCTTGCCATGACCGAAGCCGACGCGGCCCTTGCCGTCACCGACGACGACGAGTGCCGCGAAGCCGAAGCGCTTGCCGCCCTTCACCGTCTTCGAGACGCGATTGATGTGGACGAGCTTCTCGATCAGCTCTTCGCCGCCGTCCTCGCCATTGTTGCGGCGATCGTCGCGGCGACCGCGGTTGCCGTCACGACCACGGCCACCGCCGCGGTTGTCACCGCCGCCGGGGCCACGACCGCGACCGCCGCGGGGACCGCGACCGTCACGCGGCGGCTGGCCGTCGGGGGCGCCGCTGCCGGCGCTGACCGTGGGCTCTGCGCCCGGCGCGTTCTGGATTTCATCAGCCATCGTCAGAACTCCAGACCACCCTCACGGGCGGCGTCTGCGAGCGCCTTGACGCGCCCATGGAAAAGGAAACCGCCGCGATCGAACACGACAGCCAAGACACCGGCGGCCTTGGCGCGCTCGGCGACGAGCTTGCCGACCTCGACGGCGGCAGCGATGCCGGCGCCCGAGGAGTCCTGGCCCAGCGTCGAGGCGGCAGCGACCGTGTGGCCCTGCGCATCGTCGATGATCTGCGCGTAGATGTGGCGACCCGAGCGGTGGATCGACAGGCGCGGACGCCCGCCGCCCTTGGCGCGGAGCGCGGTGCGGACGCGCTGGCGGCGCTTAGCGAAGAGAGAGAGCTTGGCCATCTTACTTCTTCTTCCCTTCCTTGCGGAAGATATACTCGCCGGCGTACTTGATGCCCTTGCCCTTATACGGCTCGGGCTTGCGCCAGCGACGGATCTCGGCGGCAACCTGGCCGACCTTCTGCTTGTCGATGCCGGTGATGTTCACCGTCGTGGCATCCGGCGTCTTGATCTCGATACCCTCGGGGATCGTGAAGTCGACGTCGTGCGAATAGCCGAGCTGCAGCTTCAGGTTCTTGCCCTGGACCGCGGCGCGGTAGCCGACACCGGTGATCTGCAGCGTCTTGGTGAAACCCTCGGTCACGCCGGTGACGAGGTTCTGCACCATGGTCCGCTGCATGCCCCAGAAGGAGCGCGCGCGCTTAGTCTCGTTCGCGGGCTTGATCGTGACGGTGTCACCCTCGACCGCATAGTGGACGTCGCTGACCATATCGATGGTGAGCGTGCCCTTGGGGCCCTTCATCGACAACACGCCGTCGGCGATGTTGGCGGTGACGCCTGCCGGTACCTTGACCGGAACCTTACCGATGCGGCTCATCAGAACACCTCTGCGAGGACTTCGCCGCCGACATTCTGCTCGCGCGCTTCCGCGTCGGACAGAACGCCCTTGGGCGTCGAGACGATGGTGATGCCGAGACCGTTGCGCACGATCGGAAGCTCCTTCGAGCCCGAATAGACGCGGCGGCCGGGCTTCGAGACGCGCGCGACGTGCTGGATCGCGGGCTGGCCCTCGAAATATTTCAGCTCGATGCGGAGACCGGGATGCTCGCCGAGCACCTCGTCCGAATAGCCACGGATATAGCCCTCGCGCTGAAGCACGTCGAGAACGCGGGTCCGCAGCTTCGAGGCGGGCGACAGGACCGAGTCCTTGCGCGCGCGCTGGCCGTTGCGGATGCGGGTGAGCAGGTCACCCAGCGGATCGTTGATCGCCATAGCTTGCCCTTACCAGCTCGACTTGGTCACGCCGGGGATCATCCCCTTGTTGGCGAGGTCGCGCAGCATCACGCGTGCGAGACGGAACTTGCGGTGATAGCCGCGGGGACGCCCCGTCAGCTCGCACCGGTTGCGGACCCGCGTGGGGTTCGCGTTGCGCGGCAACTCGGCCATCTTGAGGCGCGCGATCAGGCGCTCGCCCTCTTCGAGGCTTTCGTCGTTCGCGGTCGCCTTGAGCGCCGCATACTTGCTCGCATACTTCTTGACGAGCAGCTTGCGACGCTCGTTCTTGTTGATGGAACTCAGTTTCGCCATGACTTAAGTCCTCTTCCCGCTTACGCTGCCTGCTTCTGTTCGGTGTTCTCTTCCTTGGGGAAGGGAAAGCCGAACAGGCGCAGCAGTTCGCGGGCCTCGTCGTCGGTGTTGGCGCTGGTCGTGACGATCACGTCCATGCCGCGGATGTGGTCGACCTGGTCGTAGCTGATCTCCGGGAAGATCAGCTGCTCCTTGAGGCCGGTCGCATAATTGCCGTTGCCGTCGAACGACTTGGGGTTGAGGCCCCGGAAATCGCGGACGCGGGGAAGTGCTACGGTCACGAAGCGGTCGAGGAACTCGTACATCCGCTCGCGGCGCAAGGTGACCTTGCAACCGATCGGCATGCCCTCGCGCAGCTTGAACTGTGCGATCGACTTCTTCGCCTTGGTGATCACCGGCTTCTGGCCTGCGATCAGTTCCATTTCCTTGGCGGCCTGGTCGACGCGCTTCTTGTCCTGGGTGGCGTCGCCGACACCCATGTTGATCACGATCTTCTCGATCTTGGGGACCTGCATCGCGTTGGCATAACCGAACTTCTCGGTCATCGCCGCGATGATGGTGTCCTCATAGACCTTCTGAAGACGAGCCTTGTAGGCATCAGCCATCGATCTTCTCCCCCGTCTTGACGGCCACACGGACCTTCTTACCGTCTTGCGTCTCGAACCGGACGCGGGTCGGCTTGCCGTCGGCGGTCGCGATCGCGACGTTCGAGACGTGCAGCGGAGCCTCGAAACGATCGAGGCCGCCCTGCGGGTTGGCCTGCGTCGCCTTGCGGTGGCGCGTGGCGATGTTGACGCCGGAGACGACGACTTTGGAGTCCTTGGGGAACGCCTTGGTCACTTCGCCGGTCTTGCCCTTGTCCTTGCCGGACAGGATGACGACCTTGTCGCCCTTTTTGATCTTCAGCGCGCTCATCACAGCACCTCAGGAGCAAGCGAGATGATCTTCATGTGGTTGCGCGCACGAAGCTCGCGAACCACCGGCCCGAAGATACGGGTGCCGATCGGCTCCTCGTTCTTGTTGACCAGCACCGCGGCATTGCCGTCGAAGCGGATCGTCGAGCCATCGGCGCGGTGGATGTCCTTGGCGGTGCGGACGATGACGGCACGGTGCACGTCACCCTTCTTCACCTTGCCGCGCGGTGCGGCTTCCTTGATCGACACCACGATGATGTCGCCGACCGTCGCGAACCGACGCTTCGAGCCGCCGAGCACCTTGATGCACTGGACGCGCTTAGCGCCCGAGTTGTCGGCGACGTCGAGGTTGGACTGCATCTGGATCATAGTTCAGCCCTTCCTTATGCGTTGTCGGTGGGGATCGGGATGGCGATCTCGGCGCCGATGCGGCCGATTGCCTTCCAGGTCTTGAGCTTCGAGATCGGCGCGCACTCCTCGATGCGGACGGTCTCACCGGTGTGATACTCGTTCGCTTCGTCGTGGGCGTGATACTTCTTCGACCGCTTGATGATCTTCCCGTAGAGGGCGTGTTGGACACGACGCTCCACGGAGACGATCACGGTCTTGTCGGTCTTGTCGGAGACCACCGTTCCGGTCAGCACGCGCTTCGGCATGGCTGGTTGCTCCTTACTTCGACGCCGAGGCGGCGCGAGCCGTCTGGGCAGTCTTGATGCGCGCGATGGTCCGACGGACCTCGCGCACGCGGCTGGGCTTCTCGAGCTGGCCGGTGGCCGACTGGAAGCGCAGGTTGAACTGCTCGCGCTTGAGCTCGGAGAGCTGCGTCGAGAGCTGGTCGTCGGTCGCGACCTTGATGTCGTCTTGCTTGGCCATGGCTTAGACCTCCGAGATCAGGTGGCTGAAGTCGCCGAGGCGGGCGACCACCTTGGTCTTGATCGGCAGCTTCTCGGCCGCGCGGCTGAACGCCTCTGCGGCGAGCGGGCCTGCGACGCCCTCGAGCTCGAAGATGATCCGGCCGGGCTTGACGCGCGCGGCCCAGAACTCCGGCGAACCCTTGCCCGAGCCCATGCGGACTTCGGCGGGCTTCGACGACACCGGCACGTCCGGGAAGATCCGGATATGGAGGCGGCCCTGGCGCTTGATGTGGCGCGTGATCGCGCGGCGGGCCGCCTCGATCTGGCGGGCCGTGATACGATCGGGCTCCATGGCCTTGAGGCCATAGCTACCCTGGTTGAGCAACGTTCCGCTCTTGGCATCACCATGGATGCGGCCCTTGAAGGCCTTGCGGAACTTGGTGCGCTTCGGTTGCAGCATGTCTTACTTACCTTCTGACACCGTGACGACGGTCGATCAGGCAGCTGATGGGGAAACCCCGATCAGCGCGCTGGCCGAACTCCGGACGTTTGAGCTTCCATCATCAGACGATCCTGCGCCAACGGATCATGGCCGAGGATCTCACCCTTGAAGATCCAGACCTTGATCCCGCACACGCCATAGGCGGTGTGCGCTTCGGCGTCGGCATAATCGATATTCGCGCGCAGCGTGTGCAGGGGCACCCGGCCCTCGCGATACCATTCGGTCCGTGCGATCTCGGCGCCGCCGAGACGGCCCGAGCAGGTGATCCGGATGCCTTCGGCACCCAGACGCAGCGCGGACTGCACGGCGCGCTTCATCGCGCGACGGAACGCCACGCGGCGCTCGAGCTGATCGGCAATCGACTGCGCGACGAGCTTGCTGTCGATCTCCGGCTTGCGGATCTCGACGATGTTCAGGCTGACGTCAGCGCTGGTCATCTTGCCGATCGTGCGGCGCAGCTTCTCGATGTCCGCACCCTTCTTGCCGATGATGACGCCGGGGCGTGCGGCATAGACCGAGATGCGGGCGAGCTTGGCGGGGCGCTCGATGACGACCTTCGAGATCGCGGCCTGCGGCAGCGACTTGAAGATGAACTGGCGGATGCGGAGATCCTCCAGCAGCATCTTCCCGTAGTTCTGGCCCTCGGCGTACCAACGGCTGTCCCACGTCCGGTTGATCTGCAGGCGCATGCCGATCGGATTGGATTTATGACCCATTATTCGGCCTCCAGCTCGCGGACGACGATGCGCAGCCGCGAGAACGGCTTGATGATGCGGGCCGATCGGCCGCGCGCACGGGTGGCGAAGCGCTTCATGACGAGGCCCTTGCCGACCGACGCTTCCTGGACGACCAGCGCATCGACGTCGAGATTATGGTTGTTCTCGGCGTTGGCGATCGCGGAGGCGAGGCACTTGCGCACATCGACGGCCATCGCCTTGGTCGAGAACTGCAGGATGTTGAGCGCGTCGCCGGCCGGCTTGTTGCGGATCAGCGCCGCGACAAGGTTCAGCTTCTGCGGCGAGCCGCGAACCGACGTGGCAAGCGCCAGCGCTTCCTTCTCGCCGACCTTGCGGGGGGATTTAGGCTTGGACATCAGCGCTTGCCCTTCTTGTCCGCGGCGTGACCGGGGAAGAAGCGCGTCGGCGCGAATTCACCCAGCTTGTGCCCGACCATCTCTTCGTTGACCGAAACCGGCACGAACTTGCGACCATTGTAGACGCTGAACGTGAGGCCGACGAAATCCGGGACGATCGTCGAACGACGCGACCAGGTTTTGATAGGGGTGCGCGTCGACGCTTCCTGAGCGGTCTGCGCCTTCTTCAGAAGGTGCAGGTCGACGAACGGACCTTTCCAGACGGAACGAGCCATCGTTACCTCTTCTTCTTGGCGTGACGCGACCGGATGATCATCTTGTCGGTCGACTTATTGTGACGGGTCTTGGCACCCTTGGTCGGCTTGCCCCAGGGGGTAACCGGATGACGGCCGCCCGAGGTCCGGCCTTCACCACCGCCGTGCGGATGGTCGACCGGGTTCTTGGCGACGCCGCGGGTGAGCGGGCGATGCCCGAGCCAGCGGTTGCGGCCGGCCTTGGCAAGGTTGGTGTTAGCGTTGTCGGGGTTCGACACCGCGCCGACCGTGCACATGCAATCCGCACGGATGAAACGCTGCTCGCCCGAGTTGAGGCGGACAATCACCATGCCGCGATCGCGGCCCACGACCTGCACATAAGTGCCGGCGGCGCGGGCGATCTGGCCACCCTTGCCGGGCTTCATCTCGACATTGTGGACGATCGTGCCGACCGGGGTCTGGCCGATTTCCATCGCGTTGCCCGGCTTGACGTCGGTCTTCTTGCCCGAGACGATGCTGTCGCCGGGGGCAAGACGCTGCGGCGCCAGGATGTAGGCGAGCTCGCCGTCGGGATACTTCACCAGTGCGATGAAGGCCGAACGGTTGGGATCATACTCGAGACGCTCGACGGTCGCCGGCTGGTCCCACTTGCGACGCTTGAAGTCGACATAGCGGTACTTCTGCTTGTGGCCGCCCGCGATGCCGCGCGCGGTCGCGTGGCCCATGTTGTTGCGGCCACCGGACTTGCGCAGGCCTTCGACCAGCGCCTTGACCGGCTTGCCCTTCCACAGCGACGAGCGATCGACCAGGATGAGGCCGCGGCGCGCCGGGGAAGTCGGGTTATAATGTTTGAGAGCCATCGCCTCAGATCCCCGTCGTGACGTCGATGGACTGGCCGTCGGCCAGCGTCACGATCGCCTTCTTCATGTCGGAGCGCGTATAGGGCGCGCCCTTCCACTTCTTGACCTTGCCCTTGACGACCATGGTGTTGACGCCCGTCACGGTGACACCGAACAGCGCCTCGACGGCCGCCTTGATCTCCGGCTTGGTCGCGTCGCCCGCCACCTTGAAGACGACCGCATTATGCTCGGAGAGCAGGGTCGACTTCTCGGTGATGTGCGGGCCGACGATCACGTCATAGTGACGGATGTCGATCGCCGCATTGTCCTGCTTCTTAGCCATGGAAGCGCGCCTCCAGCTTTTCGACCGCGGCGCGCGTCAGCACGAGCGTGTCATGGTTCAGGATGTCGTACACATTGGCGCCGACAGCGGGCATCAGGTTGATGCCGCGAATGTTCGACGATGCGTGTGCGAACGAGACGTTGAGCGCCTCGCCGTCGATGACCAGCGCCTTCTTGCCGAAGCCGAGCGCCTCGAGCTGGCCGACGAGCGCCTTGGTCTTGCCCTCGGCGACGTCGAGCGCCTCGATCACGATCAGCGAACCGTCCTTGGCCTTGGCCGAAAGCGCCATCTTCAGACCCAGGACGCGAACCTTCTTGTTCAGGCCGGGATTGAAGTCGCGCAGACGGGCACCGTGTGCCTTGCCGCCGCCGATGAAGATCGGTGCTGCACGATCGCCGTGACGCGCCGTACCGCCGCCCTTCTGGTTGCCCAGACGCTTGCCGGTACGCGCCACGTCCGACCGCTCGCGCGTGGCGCGGGCGGTGCCGCGACGCTTCTCGAGCTGCCAGGTGACGACGCGGTGAAGGATGTCGGCGCGCGGCTCAATGCCGAACACCGCATCGTTGAGCTCAATATCGCCAGCCGAGCTGGCATCGAGCTTCTTGACCTCGATCTTCATGCTCAGCCCTCCTTGCCGGTGTCGTCGGTGCCGATCTGATCGGCAGCGTCGGGCGCAACCGCATCAGGATCGGCCAAGCCGGCGCCGTGCGCGTCGGCAGCGGCGACGCCGGCTGCGACTTCGTCCGCACCGGGCAGCGCCGGGATCTCGTGGACCGCCGCGTCATCGACGAGGCCTGCGGGCGAATGCTCCACGACGGGCGCCTTGCGATCGAGAAGTGCTGCCGGGAACGGCACGCCCTCGGGCAGCGCTTCCTTGACGGCGTCCTTGACGAACAGCCAGCCACCCTTCGAGCCGGGCACCGAACCCTTGACGAAGAGCAGGCCGCGCGCCGCGTCCGTACGGACGATCTCGAGGTTCTGCTGGGTGCGGTAACGGTCGCCCATGTGGCCGGCCATCTTCTTGTTCTTGAAGACCTTGCCCGGATCCTGGCGCTGGCCGGTTGAACCGTGCGAACGGTGCGAGACCGAGACGCCGTGGGTCGCGCGCAGACCACCGAAGTTCCAGCGCTTCATGGCGCCGGCGAAGCCCTTGCCCTGGGTGCGGCCCTGGATGTCGACGAGCTGACCCGCAACATAATGATCGGCCGAAAGCTCGGCGCCGACGTCGAGGAGATTGTCCTCGGTCACGCGGAACTCGTGGACGACCGCCTTGGGCTCAACCTCGGCCTTGCCGAAGTGGCCCCGCTCGGGCTTGCTCAGATTCTTCGCCTTGGCGCTGCCCGCGCCAAGCTGGACGGCGGTGTAGCCGTCACGATCCGTCTCACGACGGGAAATAACCTGGAGACCATCAAGCTGCAGCACGGTGACGGGCACATGGCGCCCATCCTCCTGAAACAGCCGGGTCATCCCCATTTTCCTTGCGATCACGCCAGTGCGCATGACCAACTCCTCAAACAGAGGCTCCCCAGGATGCCGAGGAGCGTGCCAACGAAAAAGGCCTTCCGTCTCCGGAAGACCCCCAGCCCATGTAGATCGCCCCCGCCCGGGCTCGGTTTTTCGCATCGCTGCGAAAGGCGGGGACCAGGACAACGGCACCCCGGAGAACCGGGGGGATACGCCGTTCGGTATCCCTTAGCTTTCTCGTCTGCCTCTACCGATTGGATCGGGAAGCAAACACCGCGGCGGACGATTCGGCCGCTGCGGAGACGGGCCTATACGGGTGATCGCTTGCTCGCGCAACACCTGTATCCTGCCTTCTTCCGTCATCCCGGCGAAAGCCGGGATCCAGAGCTGCAGGCGCCGCGCCCATGTCCCTGGATCCCGGCGTTCGCCGGGATGACGACATGAGAGACGAGGCGCCAGGCTAGATCAAGCCAGCTTGATCTCGACCGCGACGCCGGCCGCAAGGTCGAGCTTCATCAGCGCATCGACGGTCTGCGGGGTCGGCTGGACGATGTCCAGGAGGCGCTTGTAGGTGCGCACCTCGAATTGCTCGCGCGACTTCTTGTCGATGTGCGGGCCACGGTTGACCGTGAACTTGTCGATGTGCGTAGGCAGCGGAATCGGACCGCGGATGAGAGCGCCGGTGCGGCGGGCGGTGTCGGCGATCTCGCCGGTCGCCTGATCGAGCACCCGATGGTCGAAACCCTTGAGGCGAATGCGAATATTCTGCGTGTCCATGTCCACCACCGATATGAAAGAGCCAACCCCTACCCTCCAAAACGATTTTGGCGGGCGTTACACGGGGCAAAAGGAAAACCGCCCGGCCTCCGATGAGGAAGCCGGGCGGCTTGGAAGCGTCAGCTTACTTCGAAATCGCCGCGACGACGCCCGAACCAACCGTACGACCGCCTTCGCGGATCGAGAAGCGCTGGCCCGGATCCATCGCGATCGGCGCGATCAGCTTGATGCCGAGCGACACATTGTCACCAGGCATGACCATCTCGGTGCCCTCGGGCAGCTCGACGGTGCCGGTCACGTCCGTCGTACGGAAGTAGAACTGCGGACGGTAGTTCGCGAAGAACGGCGTGTGACGGCCACCCTCGTCCTTGCTGAGGACATAGACCTCGGCCGAGAACTCGGTGTGCGGCTTGATCGAGCCGGGCTTGCAGAGCACCTGGCCACGCTCGACGTCCTCACGGCCGACGCCGCGGAGCAGCGCGCCGATGTTGTCGCCGGCCTGGCCCTGGTCGAGCAGCTTGCGGAACATCTCGACGCCGGTGACGACGGTCTTGCGGGTGTCGTGGATGCCGACGATCTCGACTTCCTCGCCAACCTTGACGATGCCGGTCTCGACGCGGCCGGTGACGACGGTGCCGCGACCCGAGATCGAGAACACGTCCTCGATCGGCATCAGGAAGGTCTTGTCG
>NZ_CALMAW010000025.1 GCF_937859915.1 uncultured Sphingomonas sp.
CATTTCCACAACAGCCGCGGCACCGGCCTTGCCAACTGCATGGCGGCGCTCGAGGCCGGCTGCACCTGGTTCGACAGCGCCTTCGGCGGGGTGGGCGGGCATCCGGCGCAGATGACGCGGATGGAAGGTCGCGATCGCCGGCACCATGCCGCGGTCGTGGTTAACGGTTCGTAACCCGCCGCGCTGAGCCAGCGCCGCGGGTCCGAGCAGGCCGTGCGCGACGCCGTCGCCGAACAGGATCAGCGCCTTGGGTGCCGCGAGCGCGATATGCCGCCGCATCAGCGTCGCGAGCGCTTCGCCTTGTCTCGGCTCGAGCCGGCCGGCGGCCCGCGCGGGCGAGAAGGGCGCCAGATAGATGCGCGCGCGGTCGACGCCCATCGCGGCCAGCATCGCGTCGAACAGCTTCGCGGTCTCGCCCGCGAACAGATGGCCGGCCTCGGCATCGCCGGGATCGGGCATGTCCGCCACGATCATCAGGTCGGCGGCGGGATCGCCCGACGGCGCGACGCGCAGCCGCGGCGGGGCGGGCGAGGGGGCATAGTCGCCCGTCGCCAGCAGCGCATGCAAGGCGTCGAGTGTATCGGGCAGCGCGGTGGCGACCAGCGATGCCGGACCATCCGGAGCGGCGGGCGCGATCGGCTGTGCGGGCGGCGGCGGCGGCGCGAGCCAGTCGCGCACCGCTTCGTCGGCGAGCATGTCGACGCCTGCGTCGGCCCACCAGCCGAGCGCACTCGCGATCACATCACGATGCCGGTATTGGCCCCCATATAGCACGGGCCTGCCATGCCGTGAGGTTGACCTTCGGGTCAATCTCGGGGCACCGGCTTATGGGCAAGACGTTGTAGGAATACGCCGATCCGCCGGATCGGCCGCGCGCCGCCCAGGCCGCGAGAGAGGGAATGACATGTCGGATCGCGAATCGATGGAATATGACGTCGTCATCGTGGGCGCCGGGCCCGCGGGTCTGGCGGCGGCGATCCGTCTCAAACAGCGCGCCGAGGCCGATGGTCGCGAGCTGTCGGTGTGCGTGCTGGAGAAGGGGTCCGAGGTCGGCGCGCACATCCTGTCGGGCGCGGTGATCGATCCGATCGCGCTCGACGAGCTGCTCCCCAATTGGAAGGAGCTCGACAGCCCGCTGACCGTGCCGGTGATCGAGAATCACCATTGGGTGCTCGGTGCGGCCAGCAAGTTCGAGATGCCGCATTTCGCGATGCCGGCGTTCATGAACAACAAGGGCACCTATACGGCGAGCCTCGGCAATGTCTGCCGCTGGCTGGCGGGGCAGGCCGAGGCGCTGGGCGTCGAGATTTTCCCGGGCTTCGCGGCGGCGGAAATCCTGTTCGACGACGACGGCGCAGTGAAGGGCGTCGCCACCGGCGACCTCGGCATCGCGCGCGACGGCACGCACAAGGGTGACTATCAGCCCGGCATGGAGCTGCTCGGCAAATACACCTTCTTCGCCGAGGGCGCGCGCGGGCACCTCACCAAGGAACTCAAGCGGCTGTTCGAGCTCGAGCGCGACTGCGACCCGCAGGTCTATGGGCTGGGCATCAAGGAATTGTGGGACGTCGAGCCTGGCAAGCATGTCGCCGGCCGCGTCATCCACACCCAAGGCTGGCCGCTCGACGACGCCTGGGGTGGCGGGTTCATCTATCATCAGGCCAACAACCAGGTCGCGATCGGCTTCGTCGTCGCGCTCGACTACAAGAACCCCTGGCTGTCCCCGTTCGAGGAATTCCAGCGCTGGAAGCAGCATCCGTCGATCCGGCCGCTGCTCGAGGGCGGCAGGCGCGTCTCTTACGGCGCGCGCGTGATCAACGAGGGCGGCTGGCAGTCGGTGCCGCGGCTCGTCTTCCCGGGCGGGGCGCTGATCGGCTGCTCGGCGGGCTTCGTCAACGTGCCGCGGATCAAGGGTACCCATACCGCGATGAAGAGCGGCATGCTCGCCGCCGAGGCCGCCTATGACGCGATCGTCGCCGATCGCTCGGGCGACGAGCTGGCGACCTATCCCGAGACGCTCAATGCCAGCTGGATCGCCAAGGAGCTCAAGCTCGTCCGCAACGCCGAGCCCGCCGTTGCCAAATTCGGCGGCACCGTCGGCACGATGGTCGCGGGCGCGGACATGTGGATGCGCAATCTCGGCATCGGGCTGCCGATCACGATGCGCCACAAGCATGCCGACAATGCGTCGACGTGGCGCGCCAACATGCGCGAGCCGATCGTCTATCCCAAGCCCGACAATGTCGTCAGCTTCGATCGACTCTCCTCGGTGTTCATTTCGGGGGTCAACCATGAGGAGGACCAGCCCGTCCACCTGACGCTCAAGGACACGGCGGTCCCGATCGAGGTCAACCTCAAGCTCTACGAGAGCCCCGAGCAGCGCTACTGCCCGGCCGGGGTCTACGAGATCGTCGGGCGCGAGGAGCAGGAACCGCGGCTGCAGATCAACGCGCAGAATTGCGTCCACTGCAAGACCTGCGACATCAAGGACATGACCCAGAACATCAATTGGGTGGTGCCCGAGGGCGGCGGCGGGCCGAATTACCCGAACATGTGAGTGTCTTCGGGCGGCGTCATCACCTCGTCGCCCCGGCCTTGAGCCGGGGTCCCACTTCCGTCTTCGGATGCAGCAGAGGCAGCGTCACCCGGGGCGAGCCCGGGATGATGCGCGAGGTCGGTGCCCACGGCTTGCCATGGCGCACGCGATGCGAGAGAGAAGCAGTCAGGGGCCCCGCCATTCCACCGAGCATGACCACATGAGCTTTTCCCGCCCCGTCCTCCTCGCCACGATCGCGGCCATGGCCGCCATGCCCGCCGCCGCCGAGCGCCCCCACCGCACCGCCGTCGGCGATCCGCAGAGCGCCTATGTCCGCGCCCGCGCCGCCGACGATCTCGGCCAGCTCGACGTCGCCGCCGCCGATTTCGCCGCTGCCGCGCAGGACAATCCGGGCAATGCGATGCTCGCGCTGCGCGCCTATCGCCAAGCGGTGATCGCCGGCGACATGGTGCTTGCGAGCAAGGCGGCCCACGGGCTCGACGCGTCGGGCTCGCTGCCGCCCGACGGCACGCTGCTGCTGCTCTCCGAGGCGGTCACCGCGCACGACTGGAAGCGCGCGGGCGGGCTCGTCGACCGGATCGAGCGCGAAAAGCTGTTCGGTTTCCTGGCGCCCGTGATGCGCGGCTGGATCGCCTTCGGATCGCGCAGCGGGGATCCGCTCGCACCGATCCTGGCGGTGACCCCGGGTAGTCTCGCCGCCGGCTACGCCGCCGAGCATCGCGGGCTGCTGCTGATCGCTTTGGGCAAGGAGACCGCCGGCGTCGCCGCACTCGACGCCCTGCCGCATCCCGATACCGCGCGCGCCGCCCGCCTCGCGATCGCCGCCGCCGCGACGCTCGACCGCCATCATGAGCATGACGCCGCGCTGGCGATGCTGGTCGGCGAGGCGCCTTCGGTCCACGCCGCGCGCGTGCTGCTCGCCAACCGGCGCAAGCTGCCAGGCGCGATCGACACGCCGGCCGCCGGGATCGGCGAGCTGTTCGTGCGCGTCGCCGCCGACATCAACAAGGAGCAGTCGGCGCCGCTCGCGCTCGATTTCGCGCGGCTCGGCACGATGCTCGCGCCCGACGACAGCGAGACCTGGCTGGTCACCGCCACGCTGCTCGGGCTCGGCAGTGCAAATCAGGCGGGGCTCGACGCGCTGTCGCATATCGCCCCCGACGATCCGTTCGCCAGCTCGTCGCGCGATCTGCGGCTGACGCTGCTGGTGCGCACTGGCCGGACCGATCAGGCGCTCGCCGAGGCCCGCGCCGCGACCGCCGGGCCGGACGTGACGATGGGCGACTGGGCGCGGCTGGGCGACCTGCTCGCCAACGGCAAGCAGCCGGCCGAGGCCGCGCACGCCTATGAGAGCGCGCTGGCGCTGTCGGGCGGCGACAAGGCCCAGCCCGAGGTCGCCTGGCCGCTGCTGCTGCAGGAGGCGAGCGCGTTGCTCGACGCGGGCGACTGGCCGACCGCCAAGGCCAAGGCGATGCGCGCGCTGGCATTGTCGCCGCAGGAGCCGTCGATCCTCAACTTTCTCGGCTATTCGCAGATCGAACATGGCGACGACGTCGCCGGCGGCACCGCGCTGATCGCGCAGGCGAGCAAGCTCGCCCCCGACGATCCCGCGATCACCGACTCGCTCGGCTGGTCCTGGTATCTGCGCGGCGACGTCGGCCGCGCGATCCCGCTGCTCGAGCGTGCCGCCAAGGCGGCGCCCGCCGAGAGCGACATCAACGAGCATCTCGGCGACGCCTATTGGAAGGCGCAGCGCCGGCTCGACGCGCGCTATGCCTGGCGCGCCGCGCTGGTCGTCGCCGACGGCGCGCAGGCGATGCGGATCAAGGCCAAGATCGACAACGGGCCGTCGGCGACGCCGTGACTGCTCATCCTGTGCGAGAGACCGCCGCCGAGACCGCCTACGCCAAGATCAACCTCGCGCTGCATGTCCGCCGGCGGATGCCCGATGGCTATCATGATCTTGAGACGCTGTTCGCCTTCTGCGCCGACGGCGACGAACTGACCGCGGCGCCCGCGGACGATCTGTCGCTGACCATCGTCGGGCCGTTCGGCGAGGGGTTGTCGGCGGGCCCCGACAATCTCGTGCTGCGCGCGGCCGAGTCGTTGCGGGCGGCGGCGGGGACGGCCGCGGGCGCGGCGATCCGGCTCGACAAGCGGCTGCCGGTCGCCTCGGGCATCGGCGGCGGCTCGGCGGATGCGGCGGCGGCGCTGCGGCTGCTGGTGCGGCTGTGGGATGTCGCGGTGGCCGACGAGACGCTGCACGGCATCGCCGCGACGTTGGGTGCCGATGTGCCGGCCTGCATGGTGTCGCAAACCTGTCGCGGCGAAGGGCGGGGCGATCGGCTCGATCTGCTCGACGCGCGGGCGCTGACAGGCATGCCGTTGCTGCTCGTCAATCCGCGTGTCGCCGTGCCGACCGGGCCGGTGTTCCAGCGCTGGGACCAGATCGATCGCGGGCCGCTCGCGTCGGGGGATCCGCTCGCTGCGGCGCTGAATGGACGAAACGATCTCGAGCCGCCGGCGCGCGCACTGCAGCCGGCGATCGCGTGCGTGGTCGAGGCGCTGTCGGCGATGCCAGGTCTGCGGCTGGCACGGATGTCGGGCTCGGGCGCGACCTGTTTCGCGCTGTTCGCGGATGCGGCGGCGCGCGACGCCGCGGATGCGGCGATCGCGGCGGCGCATCCGCACTGGTGGCGGCTGGCGACGCGGTTGCTTTAGGGCCGCTCGGTTCTTTTCGACCGGACTGCCCCCCTTATCGGCTTTCGCGCGAAGGCGGGGCGCCAAAGGCGCCGCGGTCGACCATCGGGGCACCATCGTAGATGGATTCCAGGTCGGGCTGACGAAGGCAAGCCCGTCGGGCGACGCCGCTAGCCCAGCTCGGCCTCGACCATCGCGAAGGGTCGCGGCCCGGGATCGAGCACCGCGGCATGGAATGCCTTTTCGTCGAAGCGCTTGGCCGCGCGGGCGGCGTCGCGCACCCCGAGCAGGCGGTGCAGCCCGAGCGTCGCGCTCGCCGCCTCGCCGGGCAGCGCGATGATGCGGTCGATCGCGGCGGTCTGCACGGCACCGGTCATGTCGTTCATCTCGGCCTCGGCCTGCGCGCGCGGCCAGCGTTGCGCGTGGATGCCGATGTCGACGACCAGCCGCGCCGCACGCAGCAGTTCGTCAGACAGTCGTGCGACGTCCCCCCAGGGGTCGCGTGCGAACAGCCCCTGTTCGGCGGCAAGGCGTTCGCCATAGCAGGCCCAGCCCTCGACGAATGCCGGCCACGCCGCCATCCGCACCAGCGTCGGCCGCGCGACGCTCGCGCGGCTCGCCTGGAGATGCTGCCCCGGGAGCCCGAGATGATAGGCGATCGCGGCGACGCCGGGGGTCGGCAAGGCATGGACCGAGCGGGCGTCGAGCCACAGCGCGGCACCGCGGCTGCCGTCGATCGCGGCGGGCAGATAGAGCGAACCGCCAAGCGCGCTGGCGCCCCCATCGGGCAGCGCCGCGACCGTCAGCGGGGCGGGGCCCGCGGCGTCGGGCACGATATGCACGAGGGTGGCGCGTGCCGCCTCGATCCGCGCCTGCGCCAGTTGCAGCAAGGCGGCGCGGCCGCCCTCGTCGTCGCTCTCGACGAATTCGGGGTGCGCCGCAAAGGCCGCGCCGATCCGCTCGGCGAGCGACCCCTTGCGCAGACCGCGCAGCGCCAGCCGCTTGTCGAGCAGTGCTGCGATCCGCGCGACCTCGGCGCGGCCCAGCGCCTGCGCGTCGACGAGACTCATCGCCGTGTCGCCCGCGCGCGCGACGTTGGCGGCATGCAGCACCTCGCCGCCTGGCTGCACCCACAGACCGATCTCCGGCCGCCCCTGCCGGGTGAGCGTCGCCACCGTGTCGCGCAGCAGCGCCATCGCGGGCTGGACGTGGCGCGCGAGCGTGTCCGCCGCGCGCTTGGTCGCCTGCGCGCGGACGATCGGATCGGTCGCCAGCGCCGCGAGGCGCGCGTCGAGCGCGAGCACCAGCGGATGCCGCGCCGCAGGCGTGGTCACGAACGCGTCCATCTGCGGCAGCGCGGCGCGGCTCGTCACCGCGGGCGGCACGCAACCCATGGCCGCATCCGCGCGCAGGCTCTGTGCGACCCCGAGCAGCGCGGGCGCATAGGCCTCGAGCCGGAGCTGCCAGGCTTCGACGGCGGCCGGCGTCGCGACGTCCTGGATCAGCCGCAGCGACGTCGGCGTCGAGAGATGGGGCCCGGCGAAGGCGGTGACCAGATAAGGGCGGTGGGTGCCGCCGAACGGCCCGTTGCGGCCGTAGCGGACGTCGGTGGTGCTCGTCGCCCGATCGAGCTGCGCGCGCAGCACCCGCTCGCTGGTGTCGCACCCTTCTTCGGGCAGCAGCGCGCGCAGCCCGGTCATCGCGCGATCGAGCGTGGCGCGACCAGTCGGTGCGGCGC
>NZ_CALMAW010000026.1 GCF_937859915.1 uncultured Sphingomonas sp.
TCGCGCTGCCCACCGATTTCTCCGCCCGGATCGCGCGCAACACGCAGATCGTGATCCAGGAAGAGACCGGGATGACCAAGGTCGTCGATCCGCTCGGCGGCTCCTATTATATCGAGAGCCTGACCCAGCAGCTGGTCGACCGCGCCTGGGAGATCATCGAGAAGGTCGAGGCCGAGGGCGGGATGGCCAAGGCGGTTGCCGCCGGCTGGCCCAAGGCGATGATCGAGGAAGCGTCCGCCGGCCGCGCCGCGCGCGTCGACCGCAAGGAAGACGTGATCGTCGGCGTCAACAAATACCGGCTCGCGACGGAGGATGCGATCGACATCCTCGACGTCGACAATGTCGCGGTCCGCGCCGGCCAGATCGCGCGGATCGAGCGGGTCAAGGCGGGGCGCGACGAGGCCCGATGCCGGGCGACGCTGGACGCGCTGCGCGAGGGCGCGCGCGGCACCGACAATCTGCTCGCACTCGCGGTCGACTGTGCCCGGGCGCGCGCGACGCTCGGCGAGATCAGCCTTGCGATGGAGGATGTCTTCGGCCGCTACAATACGACGCCGACGCCGGTGAAGGGCATCTATGGCGGCGCCTATGGTGCCGACGCGCGCTGGCAGCAGCTGATCGACGGCGTCGACGCGGTCGCGCATCGCAAGGGGCGCAAGCCCAAGATGTTCGTCGCCAAGATGGGGCAGGACGGGCATGATCGCGGCGCCAATCTGGTGTCGTCCGCCTTCGGCGACCTCGGCTTCGACATCGTTGCCGGGCCGCTGTTCCAGACGCCGGCCGAGGCGGTCGCGGTGGCGATCGCGGAAGATGTCGACGTCGTCGGCGCCTCCAGCCTGGCGGCCGGCCACAAGACGCTGATTCCCGAGCTGATCGGCCTGCTCCGCGACAAGGGTCGCTCCGACATCAAGGTCGTCGCGGGCGGCGTGATCCCGGCGCAGGACTATCAGACGCTGTACGACGCGGGGGTCTCGGCGATCTTCGGGCCCGGAACCAACCTTGCGGATGCCGCCGCGGAGGTGTTGAAGCTGCTCGGCCACAACATGCCGCCCGAGGAGAAAGCCGCGTGAACTTCGTACCCCCGATCGGCCGGACCGACTGGACCCGCGACGAGATCGCCGACCTGTTCGATCTGCCCTTTCTCGACCTGGTCGCGCGCGCGCACGACGTCCATGTCCGTCACCATCCCGAGAATGAGGTGCAGCTCTCGACGCTGCTGTCGATCAAGACCGGCGGCTGCGCCGAGGATTGCGGCTATTGCAGCCAGTCGGTCTCGGCCGACAGCGGGCTCAAGGCCGAGAAGCTGATGGACGCCGGCGCCGTGCTCGACGCCGCGCGCGAGGCCAAGGCGGCGGGCTCCGGCCGCTTCTGCATGGGCGCCGCCTGGCGCTCGCCGAAGGAGCGTGACATGCCCGCGCTGCTCCAGATGGTGGCGGAGGTGAAGGCGCTCGGGCTCGAGACCTGCATGACGCTGGGGATGCTCGAAGGCGACCAGGCCGAGCGGCTCGCCGACGCCGGGCTCGACTATTACAACCACAATATCGACACGAGCCCCGAGAACTACGCCAACGTCATCACCACGCGCACCTTCCAGGACCGGCTCGACACGCTCGAGCGCGTCCGTGCGGCGGGGATGAATGTGTGCTGCGGCGGCATATTGGGGATGGGCGAAAGCCGCGCCGATCGCGTCGGCTTCCTCCATGCATTGGCAACGCTGCCCGAGGCGCCGCAGAGCGTGCCCTTGAACGCGCTGGTGCCGATCGCGGGCACGGTGCTCGGCGACATCCTCAAGGACGTGCCGAGCGCGCGGATCGACGACATCGAATTCATTCGCACCGTCGCGGTCGCACGGATCGTCATGCCCGAGAGCATGGTGCGGCTGTCGGCCGGGCGCGAGAGCATGTCGGACTCGACGCAGGCGCTGTGCTTCATGGCGGGCGCCAATTCGATCTTCACCGGCGACCGGCTGCTGACCACGGGCAACGCTGGCGGCAACGCCGACGCGGTGCTGTTCGACAAGCTCGGGCTGATCTCGATGCAGGGCGACACGGTGCGCGCTGAGGCGATCGCCGCGGAATGACCATCCCCTTCCGTCATGCTGAACTCGGTTCAGCATCCCGTTTCTTTCGGACGTTGCCGGGGCGTGGTGCGCGCGGGACCCTGAAACGAGTTCAGGGTGACGGGGTGATGGGCGTGTCGGAGCAATCCTTATGATCGCGCTCGCCGCCCTCCTTCTCGCCGCCGGCGTCGCGCCGCACGACAAGCGCTGCGACAGCGTCGTGACGCCCGACCTGATCGCCTGCGCACAGGCCGATTACGACCGCGCCGACACCGCGCTCAACGCGCAGTGGCAGGCCTCGCTCGCCAAGGTCAGGCAGTGGGCGGCGAGCGGCGCTGACGATCCGAAGTCGAACGGCGGGCTCAGCTACACCCAGTCGCTGCTGACCGCGCAGCGCACGTGGCTCGCCTATCGCGACAGCGAGTGCAAGTTCCAGATCTACGGCAATGCCGGCGGCCACGAGCTGCCGATCTACCGGCTCGGCTGCCTGAGCGCGCTCACCAAGCAGCGCACCCAGCAGCTCAAAGACGACTTCACCGAGGGACGCTGATGTTCACCAAAATCCTGATCGCCAATCGCGGCGAGATCGCCTGCCGCGTCATCCGCACCGCCAGGAAGATGGGCATCAAGACGGTCGCGGTCTATTCGGACGTCGATGCGCTCGCCCCCCATGTCAGGATGGCGGACGAGGCAGTGCGGCTCGGGCCGCCGCCGGCCTCCGAAAGCTATCTGCTCGCCGACGCGATCGTCGCGGCGTGCAAGGCGACCGGCGCTGAAGCCGTGCATCCGGGCTATGGCTTCCTCTCCGAGCGCGAGAGTTTCGCCAAACTGCTCGCCGAGAACGACATCGCCTTCATCGGGCCGCCGGCCAAGGCGATCGCGGCGATGGGCGACAAGATCGAGAGCAAGAAGCTGGCCAAGGCGGCGGGCGTCAATGTCGTCCCCGGCTTCCTCGGCGAGATCGACAGCACCGACCATGCGGTCGAGATCGCGGGCGGCATCGGCTATCCGGTGATGATGAAGGCGTCGGCGGGCGGTGGCGGCAAGGGCATGCGGCTCGCCTGGTCCGAGCAGGACGTCCGCGACGGGTTCGAGGCGACCAAGCGCGAGGGCCTCGCCTCGTTCGGCGACGACCGCGTGTTCATCGAGAAATTCATCGAGAGCCCGCGGCATATCGAGATCCAGCTGCTCGGCGACCAGCATGGCAATATCGTGTATCTGGGCGAGCGCGAATGCTCGATCCAGCGGCGTCACCAGAAGGTCGTCGAGGAGGCGCCGTCGCCCTTCGTCACGCCCGAGATGCGCCGCGCGATGGGCGAGCAGGCGGTCGCGCTCGCAGCAGCCGTGGGCTATTATTCGGCGGGCACCGTCGAGCTGATCGTGAGCGGCGCCGACAAGACCGGCCAGGGCTTCTACTTCCTCGAGATGAACACGCGGCTGCAGGTCGAGCATCCGGTCACCGAGGAGATCACCGGGCTCGATCTGGTCGAGCAGATGATCCGCGTCGCCTATGGCGAGAAGCTGGCGTTCGGCCAGGACGATGTGACGCTGAACGGCTGGGCGATGGAGAGCCGCGTCTATGCGGAAGACCCCTATCGCAACTTCCTGCCCTCGACCGGCCGACTGACGCGCTACGCCCCGCCGCCCGAGAGCCGGACGTCGGATGCGGTCGTGCGCGTCGACACCGGCGTGTTCGAGGGCGGCGAGGTCTCAATGTTCTACGACCCGATGATCGCCAAGCTGGTGACCTGGGCGCCGACGCGCGCGGCCGCGATCGACCTCCAGATTGCCGCGATCGACCGCTACGAGATCGCCGGCGTCGGCACCAATCTCGATTTCCTCTCGGCGCTGTCGCAGCATCCGCGCTTTCGCTCGGGCGAGATCACCACCGGGTTCATTGCCGAGGAATATCCCGACGGCTTCCACGGCGCGCCCGAGCAGCCGGCGACGCTGCAGGCGGTCGCGGCGGCGGCGGCGGCGATCGCCAAGGCGGATGCGGTGCGCGCGCTGCATGTCGACGGGCAGCTCGGTACGCCGCTCGAGGCGTCGGACCGCTGGGTGGTGCGGATCGACGGCGAGGAGCATGACGTCACGCTGGAGGCCGAGGCCGCGACGATCGACGGGGCGAGCGTCAGCCTGTCGCTGGGCTATCGGCCGGGCGCGGCGATCGTCGAGGCCGAGGTCGCCGGCGAGACCTATTTCCTGCGGATCGCGCGCAAGCGCGGCTTGATGACGGTGACCACGGGCGGCCGCGTGCGAAAAGTGCAGGTGGCGCCGCCGCGCGTGGCCGCGCTCCGGCATCATATGATCGAGAAGGTCGCGCCCGACATGTCGCGCTTCCTGGTGTCGCCGATGCCGGGGCTGCTGACGCGGCTGATGGTGCAACTCGGCGACAAGGTCGAGGCGGGCCAGCCGCTCGCGACCGTCGAGGCCATGAAGATGGAGAATATGCTGCGCGCCGAGAAATCGGCGACGGTGTCGAAGGTCGCGGCGGGCGTCGGCGAAAGCCTGGCGATCGACCAGGTGATCCTCGAGTTCGAATGACCCACGTACCGACAGCTTCCCCCATCCGTTCGGCCTGAGCGCAGTCGAAGGCCACGCGCTGCGGCTGCACTTCGACTGCGCTCAGCGCGAACGGGTTCGGGTGTTGGCACGCCCAAGCGTTTGCGTCCAAACACCGTGCCACCGTCACGAAACCCGGCTAGGGTGACCGCATGACCGCACCCGCCCGCGTCCACCTCATCGCCGCCGCGCGACCCAATTTCATGAAGGTCGCGCCGCTGTGGCATGCGCTGACCGCGGCGCCCGATTTCGAGCCGGTGCTGATCCACACCGGCCAGCATTACGACCCCAATATGTCGGACGCGATCTTCGCCGACCTGTCGCTGCCGCCACCGCATCATCATCTCGGCGTCGGCTCGGGCAGCCATGCCGAGCAGACCGGCAACGTGATGATCGCTTACGAGCAGATCGCGCTGGCCGAGCGCCCCGATTGGCTGATCGTCGTCGGCGACGTCAATTCGACGCTGGCCTGCGCATTGGTCGGCGCCAAGCTGCGTATTCCGGTGGTGCATCTCGAGGCCGGGCTGCGTTCGGGCGACCGCGCCATGCCCGAGGAGATCAACCGCCTCGCGACCGACGCGATCGCCGATGTTCTGTGGACGCCATCGCCCGATGGCGACGAGAATCTGCTGCGCGAGGGCTGCGATCCCGCGCGGATCACCAATGTCGGCAATATCATGCTCGACAGTTTCGAGCTCGTCCGCGGCAAGATCGCGGCGGCGGCCGAGCCGGCGGCACTGGGGCTGCCCGAACGCTACGGTGTGGTGACGCTGCACCGCCCGTCGAACGTCGACCACCCGTTCGCGCTGGGTGCGCTGGTCGCGGCGCTGGTCGTGGCGCAGGCACGTCTGCCGCTGGTCTTCCCCGTACATCCCCGCACCGCGCAGCGGCTGGCGACGATGGGGCTCGACAAGCGGCTCGCCCAGCACGGCGTCGTGCTGACCGATCCGCTGCCCTATGTGCGTTTCATGAGCCTTGTCGCGGGATCGGCGGCGGCGATCACCGATTCCGGTGGCATCCAGGAGGAAACCACCTATCTGGGCATTCCCTGCCTGACGCTGCGCGACAATACCGAGCGGCCGATCACCATCACGCAGGGCACCAATCGGCTGGTCACCTCCGACACGCTCGCCGCCGCGCTCGATCAGGCGCTGGCGACGCCGCGCTCGGCGCAGCCCCGGCCGGTACATTGGGACGGACAGACCGCGGCGCGCTGCGTCGCGGACCTCAGGAGACGGAACGCATGACGGACGAGTTGCTGACATCGGTCGACGGCGGCGCAGGGCGGCTGCGGCTCAACCGGCCGCGCGCGATCCATGCGCTGACCACGCCGATGTGCACCGCGATGATCGATGCGCTCCAGGCCTGGCGCGGCGACGCGGCGGTCGAGGTCGTGCTGATCGACCATGCCGAGGGCCGCGGCTTCTGCGCGGGTGGGGACGTCGTCGAGGCGTCGACCGACGCCGACGTCGCGCACGCCTTCTTTCATGAGGAATATCGCCTCAACCATCTGCTGTTCACCTACGCCAAGCCGGTCGTCGCCTTCATGGACGGGGTGACGATGGGCGGCGGGGTCGGCATCGCTCTGCCCGCCAAATATCGCATCGCCACCGAGAACACGATGTTCGCGATGCCCGAAACCGGGATCGGGCTGTTCCCCGATGTCGGCGGCGGCTGGTATCTGTCGCGGCTCGAGGGCGCGATGGGCGAGTATCTCGCGCTCACCGGGGCGCGGCTCGACGGGGCGGAATGCTGCGCGCTGGGATTGGCGACGCATTATGTGCCGTCGGCGTCGCTGGCCGCGCTCAAATCGGCGATCGCCAGCGATCCGCGCGGCATCGAGACGCTGATAGACGCCGCGGCAGTAACGCCGCCGGCCGCGGGTATCCTCGCTAAGCGCCCGCTGATCGACGCGCTGTTTGCACAGCATAGCTATGAGGATGTGCTGGCGGCGCTGGCGGGGGACAGGTCGGATTGGGCCGAGGCGACGCTCGGCACGTTGCGCCGCAAGTCGCCGCAGGCGTGCAAGGTGAGCCTCAAGCTGGTGCTCGACGGTCGCGACCGCACCGATTTCGCCGAAGAGATGCGCGCCGAATATGGCGTCGCGGTCCATGTCTGCCAGCGGCCCGACTTCCGCGAAGGCGTGCGCGCGCTGCTGGTCGACCGCGACAATCGGCCGGTGTGGAACCCGTCGACCGCGGACGGAGTCACCGGTCACATGATCGACACGATCTTCGCGCCGCTGCCCGACGATCAGATGTGGACGCCGCTCGGTCGGTGACCGGCGCGGCGTCCGAACCCTAGCTTACCAGCAGCGGCGATGACCGTGCGCGAAGCCGCAATGGCGATGATGGCCGTGCCAGCCGCCGTGACGATGGCCATGCCAGTCGGCGGAGGCGGGAGCGGCGGCGGTCGCGGTGACCATCAGGGCGGCGGCGGCGATTGCCAACAGGCGCATAGTCTTCTCCTTGGGTGCTTGCGGGATATTCCCCCTCCGAAACGAGCTATGCCGAAATTGGGTCCATCGATGCAGCGGTCAGCGGACAGGTGACGAGGGCGCCGTGGAGGTCTAGGCTTCGCCCCGATGCCCAAGCCCCACACCGCCCCCGGCCTGCCCAGCCGCGACCAGATCATGACGTTCATCGAGGGCAGCGACCAGCCCGCCGGCAAGCGCGAGATCGCGCGTGCCTTCGGCCTGCACGCCCAGGACAAGATCCGCCTCAAAGCGCTGCTCAAGGACATGGCCGACGAAGGGCTGATCGACCTGGGGCCCGGCCGCGCCTTCCACAAGCTCGGCGGCGTGCCCAAGGTGACCGTGCTGCGCGTCGTCGACATCGAGGGCGACACCGTCATCGCGGTGCCCGAGACCTGGGTCGCGGAAGGCCATCCGCCGCCGCGGCTGCGGGTGATGGAACGCGGACGGCGCCAGTCCGCGCTCGGCGTCGGCGACCGCATCCTCGCGCGCACCGAGGAAGCCGGGCGCGGCTGGGTCGCGCACCCGCTGAAAAAGCTCGCCAAGGGCGAGGAGCAGGTGCTCGGCGTCGTCCACAAGGAGGGTGACCGGCTGTGGCTCAAGCCCGTCGACAAGAAGGAGCGGCACGACCTCGCCATCTCGGACGTCGGCGACGCCGATGTCGGCGATCTTGTGCTTGCCGAAAAGAGCGGCCGCCCGCCCAAGATCACCGCGCGGGTCGTCGAGCGGCTTGGCGATCCGTTCGCGCCGCGCAGCTTCAGCCTGATCGCGATCCACAAATATGGCATTCCCGACGTCTTTCCCGAGACGGCGCTCGACGAGGCGGATCGCAGCGCGAAGCAGTCCTTGGGGGAGGGGCGCGAGGATCTGCGCCATCTGCCGATCGTCGCGATCGACCCGTCCGACGCGCGCGACCATGACGACGCGATCTGGGCGGCACCGGACGACGACGCGGCCAATCCCGGCGGCTGGCAGGCGATCGTGGCGATCGCCGACGTGTCCTTCTACGTCCGCCCCGGCACGTCGCTCGACAATCAGGCGAAGAAGCGCGGCAACAGCGTCTATTTCCCCGACCGCGTCGTGCCGATGCTGCCCGAGATACTGTCCGCCGACGTCTGCTCGCTGGGCGAGGGCGCGGACCGGGCGGCGCTGGCCTGCCATCTGACGATCGACGCGGACGGCGAGGTCAAGGCGTTCCGCTTCACCCGCGCGCTGGTGCGGATCGCCAGCGTGCTCGCCTATGAGGTGGCGCAGTTCGCGATCGATACTGCGAGCGCCCCCGAAGACCCGTTCGTCCTGAGCGAAGTCGAAGGACGTGACGCAGGCGCCGCGCCTGAAACACGCACTTCGACTGCGCTCAGTGCGAACGGTGGAGGGGGCGGCACGAACGGTGAGGGGGGCGAGCAGGAGGATGTCGCCCCCGAAATCCTCTCCGCGCTCCGCAACCTCTGGGCCTGCTGGGCGGCGCTCGCCACGGCGCGCGACAAGCGCGAGCCGCTGGCGCTCGACCTGCCCGAGCAGCGCGTCGTGCTCGACGAGATGGGTCGCATCGCCTCGGTCGCGCCGCGCGAGCGGCTCGACGCGCACCGGCTGGTCGAGGACTATATGATCGCCGCCAACGTCGCCGCCGCGCGTGCGCTGGAGAAGAAGCAGGCGCCGGTGATGTACCGGATCCACGAGACGCCGAGCCGCGAGAAGATGGTCGCGCTGAAGGAATATCTCGAGACGTTCGACCTGTCGCTTGCGCTCGGCCAGGTCGTGCGACCCAAGACCTTCAACCATATCCTCAAGCTGGTCGACGCGCGGCCCGAGCGCGCCGAGATCATGACGCAGGTGCTGCGGACGCAGATGCAGGCGGTCTATTCGCCCGCCAACGTCGGCCATTTCGGGCTGTCGCTGGGCAGCTATGCGCATTTCACCTCGCCGATCCGCCGCTATGCCGACCTCCTCGTCCACCGCGCGCTGGTCGGCGCCTACAAGCTCGCGCCCGCGGTCGACGACACCAAGCTGTCGGGCGAGGACGCCGCGCGGATGAGCGATCTTGGCGAGATCATCAGCCGAGCCGAGCGCCGCGCGATGGAGGCCGAGCGCGAGACGATCGACCGCTACGTCGCCGCCTATCTGTCGACGCGCGTCGGCGAGCTGGTCGAGACGCGGATCACCGGGGTGCAGCGCTTCGGCTTCTTCGCCACCGTCGTCGGGCTCGGCGGCGACGGTCTGGTGCCGGTCTCGACGCTGGGCGCGGAGCGCTTCAGCTATGACGAGACCGCCCATGCGCTGATCGGCGACGAGAGCGGCGAACGCTTCACGCTCGGCCAGCACATCACGCTGCGGTTGGTCGAAGCCAATGTCGCCAGCGGCGCGTTACGCTTCGAGCTGTCCGAAGGCGCCAATCACATGCCGATGCGCGGCACCCGGCTCCGGCCGGGCGCCAACCGGCCGATGGGCAAGCGCGGGCGGCCGGGCAATATCCGGCATCAGAGCCGCCGCTGAGGACGTCCATGACCGATCCCTGTATCCCGCTGCCGGGTGCCTACCACCGCCGCGCGCGGATCATCCTGACGCTGGGGCTGTCCGCGCTGGGCATCTGGCTGATCCACGGCTTTATCGCGGCGCTGGTCTGGGCGGCGGTGCTCGCGATCGCCTTCTCGCCGCTCTATCTGCGGCTTGAGCGGCGCTGGCCGCGGCTGCGCGGTGGGATGCTGCTCCCGCTGCTGTTCACGCTCGGGATCGGCTTGATCGTGCTGATTCCCGTGGCGCTCGGGCTGTTCCGCGCGATCGCCGAAGCGAAGGATCTGGTCGCCTGGTTCAACACGGTGCGCACCACCGGCATACCGGTGCCCGCCTGGGTACATGCGCTGCCGTTCGGGTCGGCGCAGGTCACCGGCTGGTGGCAGCAGCATCTCTCGACCCCCGAGGCGACACAGGCCGAGATGGCGCGCTACAATCAGCAGCTGTTCCGGCACACGCAGAATTTCGGCAAGATGCTGCTCCACGGCAGCGTCATCTTCCTGTTCACGCTGCTCGCGCTGTTCTTCACGCTGCGCGACCAGGAGACGCTGGTGGCGCAGCTGCGCGTCGCGAGCGGGCGGCTGCTCGGACCCTCGGGCGAGCGGATCGGTCGACAGGTCGTCCAGTCGGTACGCGGCACGATCGACGGGCTGGTGCTGGTCGGCCTGGGCGAAGGCGCGGTGATGACGGTCGCCTATCTCGCGCTCGGCGTGCCGCATCCGATCCTGCTCGGCATGGCGACGGCGATCGCGGCGATGATCCCGTTCGGCGCGGCCGTCATGTTCGCGATCGCGGGTTTCGCGCTGCTGACGCAGGATGCGCTGGGGCAGGCCATCGCGGTGATCGCGATCGGGCTCGCGGTGGTCGGCGTCGCGGACCATTTCATCCGCCCCGCGCTGATCGGCGGCGCGACCCGGCTGCCGTTCCTGTGGGTGCTGGTCGGCATTCTGGGCGGGGTCGAGACGCTCGGGCTGCTCGGGCTGTTCGTCGGCCCCGCGACGATGGCGGTGCTGGTGATGCTGTGGCGCGAGTTCATCGAGCATGGCGGCGAGGGGAAGGGGGCCTGAAATCCTTGAGCCCTCTCCCTTTGGGAGAGGATTGGGTGAGGGTCTCCGGCTTCCGAAGTGGGACGCGACGCTGGCGCGTCGCTCCCCCTTCCTCCGAACCGCCTACAATCTCGGCAGTGTCACGCCGCGCTGACCCATATATTTGCCGGCGCGATCGGCATAGCTGACCTCGCAGGGCTCGTTGCCGAGCAGAAACAGGAATTGGCACGCGCCCTCATTGGCATAGACCTTGGCGGGCAGCGGCGTGGTGTTGGAGAATTCGAGCGTGACATGCCCCTCCCAGCCGGGCTCGAGCGGGGTCACGTTGACGATGATTCCGCAGCGCGCATAGGTCGACTTGCCGAGGCAGATCACCAGCACGTCGCGCGGCACCCGGAAATATTCGACCGTGCGGGCCAGCGCGAACGAGTTGGGCGGGATGATGCAGCAATCGGTCTTGCGGTCGACGAAGCTGTTCGCCGAAAAGTCCTTGGGATCGACGATCGCGCTGTCGATGTTGGTGAAGATCTTGAATTCGTCGGCGACGCGCGCGTCATAGCCGTAGGAGGAGAGGCCGTAGCTGATGCAGCCCTCGGCGCGCTGCGCCTCGACGAACGGCTCGATCATGCCATGTTCGGTCGCCTGCTCGCGGATCCAGCGATCGGATTGGACGGACATGGCGGCTCCTTGCGTGACGATGCGCGGCGCTTGTCGCGGCTGGAGGCGATCGGGGCAAGGGATTCGATCAGCCCGCGTCATCCCGGACTCGATCCGGGATCCAGGGCTTCAAGCACGCCGCCTGCAACTCCGGATGCCGGATCGGGTCCGGCATGACGACGTGGTGGCCTATTCGCCGTCCGCGCGGCGCGCGAGCAGGATGCGCGCTTGCGCCGCGACCTGCGCCAGCATCGCCGGGCTGACCGCGGGCGCCGTGCGCGCGCGCTGGACCAGCCGCGCGAAGCGGTCGACGCGCGCCTGATGCTGCGCCAGCCAGCGGTCGACCAGCGCACCCGGGCCGGACGGGCCCGCGCGCGACAGGAAGTCGAGCCGGAGCTGTTCGAAATCGCGCGCCAGGCCGGCGGTGAGCAGCCGCTCCCAGCCGTCTGCGGAAGTCGCGCGCTGGGCTGCCGCCTTGGCCCAGTCGAGCCCCAGCGCCTCGCCGAGTTTGACATAAGCGGCGACGACGTCGATCTCGCTCCAGCCCTGGCGTTGCGCAAGCGCGGCGGTCGCGATCGCGCCGTCGAGCTCGTAGAGTCGGGCGACGCGTTGTGCGAGCGCGGCGCTGGCACCGGTCTCGGCCAGTCGTGCGGTCAGCTGCGCGGTGGCGCCCTTGACCTCGGCCTTGATCAGCCCGTCGACCGCGGCATCGAGGCGGGCGACGCCGGGCGCAAGATCGGCGGCCATCGCGCCCGGCAGCGCCGATGGATTGGCAACGCGGATCAGATCGGCGATGTGCAGCCGGATGATCCGCGCGGCGGTGTCGAGCAGTTCGAGCCGGCCGCGCTCGGGCATCGTCTCGGCCTCGATGTCGGCGAACAGCTGGGTCAGCCCGAAGATCGCGTCGCAGGCGAGATAGGCGCCAGAGACGCGCGCAAGGCTGACGCCTTCCTCTTCCGAAAGCTCGAACGGCGCGACCAGCCCGAGCCGGTTGACCACCGCATTGGCGACCTTGGTGGCGATGATCTCGCCGCGCAGCCGGTGATGGTCGATCGCATCGGCGAAGCGCGCCTGCATCGGGGCGGGGAAGGCTGCATGGAGGATCGGCGCAAGCGCCGGGTCGCCCGCGATCGGCGAAGCCTCGATCGCGGCCTGGAGGGCGAGCTTGGCATGGCTCAGGATCACCGCCAGTTCGGGGCGGGTAAGGCCGTGGCCGTCCTGCGCGCGGCGCGCGAGTTCGTCATTATTCTTGAGCCCCTCGACCTTGCGGTCGAGCCGGCCTGCGGCCTCGAGCTCCTCGAGCACGCTGATCTGGCTGGGCAGCGCATGCGGGCCGCCGCGCTCGGCCGAGGACAGCGACAGCGTCTGCAGGCGATTGTCCTCGAGCACGATTCGCGCGACGTCGTCGGTCATGCTGGCGAGGAAGCTGTTGCGATCCTCGAAGCCGAGCCGGCCCTCGATCATCTCGGCATTGAGCGCGATCTTGATGTTGACCTCATTGTCCGAACAATCGACTCCCGCCGAATTGTCGATGAAGTCGGTGTTGATCCGCCCGCCGAGCAGGCCGAATTCGATCCGACCCGCCTGGGTGGTCGAAAGATTGGCGCCTTCGCCGATCACCTTGCAGCGCAGCTGGTCGGCATTGACGCGATTGGCGTCGTTGGCCGGATCGCCGGCGTCGGCCTGCGCCTGCGATGCCGCCTTGATGTAGGTGCCGATGCCGCCGAACCACATCAGGTCGACGGGCGCTTTCAGGATCGCCTGGATCAGCGTCGAGGGATCGGTGGTCCCTGGCGCGATGCCGAGCACGGCCGCCGCCTCCGCCGAGACCGGGATCGCCTTTTGCGAGCGCGGGAAGATGCCGCCGCCCGGCGACATCAGGCCGGCATCGTAATCGGCCCAGCTCGAGCTCGGCAGCGCGAACAGGCGCGCGCGCTCGTCCCAGCTGGCTGCGGCATTGGGGGTCGGGTCGAGGAAGATGTGGCGGTGGTCGAACGCCGCGACGAGCCGGATCGTCTTGGACAGCAGCATGCCGTTGCCGAACACGTCGCCCGACATGTCGCCGCAGCCTGCGGTCACGATCGGATCGCTTTGGACGTCGACGCCCATCTCGGCGAAGTGGCGGGTGACCGACACCCAGGCGCCCTTGGCGGTAATCCCCATCGCCTTGTGGTCGTAGCCGTGTGAGCCGCCGCTCGCGAAGGCGTCGCCCAGCCAGAAGCCGCGCTCGACCGCGATGGCGTTGGCGATATCGGAGAAGGTCGCGGTGCCCTTGTCGGCGGCGACGACGAAATAGGGATCCTCGCCGTCGAGGATTGTCACCGCTTGCGGGTGGACGACGGCATTGTCGACGATGTTGTCGGTCACCGACAGCAGCGCACGGATGAAGATCCGGTAGCTCTCGGTGCCTTCCGCGAGCCACGCCTTGCGGTCTCCCGCCCCGGGCAGCTGCTTCGGGTAGAAGCCGCCCTTGGCGCCGGTCGGCACGATCACCGCATTCTTGACCACCTGCGCCTTCATCAGCCCCAATATCTCGGTGCGGAAGTCGTCGCGGCGATCGGACCAGCGCAGGCCGCCGCGCGCGATCGGGCCGCCGCGCAGATGGATGCCCTCGATCCGCGGCGAATAGACCCAGATCTCGCGCCACGGCCTGGGCGCGGGCAGATCGGGGACGGCGGCGCTGTCGAGCTTGAAGGCGAGCGCTTCCTGCGCGGCGGGGGCGAAGGCGTTGGTGCGCAGGATCGCCTCGACCAGGCCGCGCATCCGCCGCAGGATGCGATCGTCGTCGATCGCGGCGACCGCGACCAGCCCCTCGTCGATCGCGGCGAGAGCCGCGCGCGCCGCTTCCGGCGACGCATGCTGCGGATCATGCTGCGCGTCGAACAGTGCAACAAAGCCGCGTGTGACGTCGGGGGCGCGGGCCATCGCGTCGGCGACGGTGGCGAGCCCGTAGGCAAGCCCGGTCTGGCGCAGATAGCGGAACCAGGCGCGCAGCAACACCACCGCGCGGGGGGCAAGCCCGAGGCTGACGATCAGCGCATTGAAGGCGTCCGCCTCGGCATGGCCTTTGAGCACTTCGGCAATGGCCTGTTCGGCAACCGCGGCACGCGCCAGCAACGACGGGGCCGACCCCGCCGGCGCATCCAGGAGGAATTCATGGATATGGCCGAGCTTGCCGCCGTCGAGCGCGGTCGGCACCTCCTCGAGCACGACGAAGCCGAAATCCTCGAGCACCGGCACGACGTCGGACAAGGGCACCAGCCCACCGGTACGGTAGATTTTGAGATGCAGCCGGTCGTTCGGCTCGCCCGTCTGCGCATAGAGCCGCGCCGCGCGGTCGTCATCGTCGTCGAGCGCGGTGAGGCGGACGATGTCGTCGGCGGCTTCGCCCGCGTCCGAGCGGCCGCGATAGCCGGTCGGGAAAGCGGCGGCATGGCTGAGCGCGAGCCGTGCCGCGCGGTTGGCGCCGACGCGGTCGACCAGTGCCGCTTCGACCGCCGGTGCCCAGCCGCGCACCATCTGCTCGAGCCGGGCGTCGAGGGGGGCGGCGTCGGGCAGTGCGCTGCCCTGTTCGAGCGTCACCGTATAGCGCAGCAGCGCGAGCCCGCCGTCGCCGAGATCGATCGCCCAGGTGACGACCGCGCCGCCCGCCGCCTCGGCGACCATCCGCCCGATCGCATCGCGGCGGCTGGTGGTGAGTTCGTCGCGTGGCAGCCAGACGAAGGCGAACAGCATGCGGCCGAGCACCTCCTCCACCAGCACCAGCTTGGGACGCGGCCGGTCGGCGAGCGACATCGCGGTCAGCGCGACCTGCTTCAATGCCGCCATCGGGAAGGCGACGACGATGTCGTGCGGCAGCTCGTGCAGCGCATGGTGCAGCGCCTTGCCGGCATGGCTGGCCGGATCGAAGCCAAGCTCCTCCTCGAGGTCGGAGAGCCGGCGGCGGAGCAGCGGTACGCGGTCGGCGCGCGTCGCCAGCGCCCCCGAGGTCCACAGCCCGGCGTGGATGTCGAGCCCGGCCACGCGACCGCCGTCGCGGCGCGGCAGCACCACGAGATCGAGCGGCACGCGGCGGTGCACGGTGGCGAGACGATCCGCCTTGAGCAGCAGCGGCGCCTCGTTGCCGGCCTCGAACCAGGCGATCGCGGCGGCGCGCGCCGCGTCGGTCCACAGCGCGTCGTCGTCGGCGCGGAGGATACCCAGCATAGCGCTGCGGGCGCCGTCGGCGGATTCGTCGACATGGCCGAGCAGCGTCAGATTGCCGTCGAGGAACCAGCGCAGCAGCGCCGCGCCTTCGCCGTCGGGCAATGCTGCGGTGCCCTGGCGCAGCGCCTGCTGGAGCATCGGCCAGTCCTCGACCGCGGCGCGGACGTCGCCCAGCACCTCGGCGAGATCGTCGACCAGCGTGCGGCGCTCGCGGGCGTCGGTGCGCTCGATCTCCATATAGATGATCGACTCGCGCCGCTCGCCCTCGGTGCGCGGCGGGAACAGCGCGCTGAGCGCGCCGGCTGCGTCGCGCCGCACCGCGACGATCGGGTGGAGCAGGCGGTGCACCGCGAGCCCGCGCGCGGCCAGCGCCGACGACACCGAATCGACCAGGAACGGCATATCGTCATTGACGATCGCCAGGCGCATCAGCCGGCGCCCGCCGTCGCCGCCGATCGATTCGAGCGCGAAGCTGGGCGTGCCCGCCGCGCGCGTCGCCGCCGCCTGCGCCACGAAGCCGGCGGCCGCCAAGCACGCCGCTTCGTCGAAGCCGTCGGTCTCGCCGGGCAGCGCGCCGTGGGTCAGCACGCCGGCAATCTCGGAGACGAGCGGACCCGCCTCCGCTTGCGCGCCGGAGGTCGTCTCGCTCGCCACAGATGCCGTCATGCGTTTCCGCTCCTCGCCGCGCTCAGCCCCTCGCCGGGGGCGGATTGCGCGCCGCTATGCGCCCCTCGGAGATGCTTCTCAACCCTCGTGGGCCGCACGCAACGGCACGTCCGACAAGCGCATAATGGCGACGCTTTGTTGCGTAAGCGCGCGGCGTCAGTTCGTGATCTTGCGGATCGCGCGATCGACCAAGCTCGTCTCGTCGGGCACGGGCGCGATCACCGCGAGTCGGCCGTCGGGCTCTCGCCGCGCGAGCAGCAGCACGAATTCGCCGGGATCGGAGGGCAGGTCGATGACCAGTTGCGGCTCGATCCGGCGCAGCGCGGCGCGCGCGATCTCGGCGTGGCTGGGCGGTGCCTCGGCGGGGCGGCGGGCGATCCGCTCGGCGGCGACCATCGCCTTGAGCCCGCCGGGCTGGCGGTCGATATGATCGGCCAGCGCGCCGGGCTGAAGCCCGAGGCGGTGCGCATAGGCGAGCGTGGCGGCGAATTCGGTGGCGCGCGCCTTGTCGACCTGCGCGCCGAAGATCAGCTTGATCACCGCGGTCATCGGCGCTCGCGCCTGCGCCTTGATCCCGGCATCGTCGAGCAGTTCGGCATATTCCCCCGACCGCGCGCCGGCGAGCAGCGAGAAGTCATAGGCGAGCCCGAGCGCCCGGTAGAGCGCGACGCGGCTGCGCAGATGCGAGCCTTGCGCAAGCTCGGCCTCGTCGCGCGCGGCGGCGAGATGATCGGCGAGCGCGGCATTGTGGCCCGGGGCCAGCGTCTCGTCGTCGGCGTCGCCGATCCCGCTGCTCGGTCCGTCGGCCCAGGCCGGGGCGTCGGGGAACACCGGCTCGGCGGGGGGTGGGGCAGGCGCGGCGGCAGGCAGCGCCGCGGCGATCACGGTGTCGGCGTCGGCGTCGGCGTCGGCCGCCACCTCCTTCCAGTTGATCACGCCGTAAACGAAGTCGATCGTGTCGTCGTCGGACGAATAGGGCATCAATATGCCGCGATACAGCGTGTTGAGCCCGCGCTGGCTGAGGAATTCGGCCTCGAAGCCGATCGGCGCGCGGTTGGCGATGATCTGCAGATAATGGTCGGTGAGCCGGGAGAGCAGCGAGCGGCTCGGCACGTCGGCGATCGTCGCAATCTCGTGACCGAGCCCGCATTCGCGGCGCAGCGCTTCGCCAAGATAGGCGATCGCCGGATTGTCGACCCCGGCGGTGAAGTCGAGCAGCACCGAGTGCGGCGCGAAATCGGCGGCGGCCTTCGGATCGAGATCCTCGATCGAGGGATAGATGCGGCCGCCGAGCATGCCCACCCAGAAATTATAGGCGCGGACGTGCATGCGGCGCTCGTCGGTCCCGATCGCGGGGGCCGCCGCGCGTTCGCCCACGGCTGCGGTGTCGCGCTCTTCGCTGTCGCCTTCGGCTTCGATCGCGCGCATCCCGTCCATTCGCCATCCCCATGCCCGGCGCGCTCATGCCACCCGGGATCGTGACCATGGACCGACCATGGTTGCGATACCGTAAAGCATCGCGCGGCGACTTGCGAGGTCGGCAATCCACTGCTAGAGGCCCGCCACCGGCACGCCGCCTTAGCTCAGCTGGTAGAGCATCGCATTCGTAATGCGGGGGTCACAGGTTCGAGTCCTGTAGGCGGCACCATCAGACGCTCCGCGAGCGGCCATCAAACTCTGGAAAAATGGCGGATTTCCGCGTATAATTGGGCCTCGGGTGTCCAGTTTCGTCCATCCAAATCCGTCCTCATCCGGACGATTTGGTGGCCATATTGGGGGCCACGAGCGTCGCCCTCAAACGTCGTGGCCCCAAATGGCACTCACACCCGTCGAGATTCGCGCTGCCAAGCCCAAGGCGCTCCCGTACAAGCTGGCCGACGAGAAAGGCCTGTTCCTGCTCGTCCAACCTTCGGGGGCAAAGCTCTGGCGATTCAAATATCGCTTCCACAAGGTCGAGCGAAAATTGTCGCTGGGCCATTTCCCCGAAGTTTCGCTCAAGGACGCCCGGGATCGGCGGGATGAAGCGCGCCGGATGGTGGACGAAGGCGGTGATCCTGTCGCCGTGCGCAGGCGCGAAAAGCTGTCTGCGGAGCTTCGTGCCGCCACCACCTTCCGCCTCGTTGCCGACGAGTATCTGGAGAAAATGGAAGCCGAGGGGCGCACGACAGCGACCATGAAGAAGGCGCGATGGTTTCGGGATCTGATCGATCGCGACATCGGCGTCCTGCCGGTCGCCGACATCACGCCGCAAGAGCTGCTGGCGGCACTTCGCAAGCTCGAGCGGCGTGGCCACCGCGAGACTGCCGGCCGTACGCGGTCCTTCGCTTCCCGGGTGTTTCGCTATGCCATCGTCACTGGTCGGGCCACGGTGAATCCAGCGGATGTGTTGCGCGGTGCCCTGATTGCGCCGCGGACGCGGCATCATTCGGCGCTTCTCGATCCCAAGGATGTGGGCGAGCTGCTACGTGCGATCGATGGATACACCGGCCAGCCGGAGACTTTGCTCGCGCTGCAGCTTACCCCGCATCTCTATGTAAGACCTGGCGAATTGCGTCACGCCGAGTGGAGCGAAATCGATTGGGAGGCCGAGGTCTGGAAGATCCCGGCCGCCAAGATGAAGATGCGGCAACCGCATACAGTCCCTCTTTCAAGGCAGTCGCTCGCCTATCTCAAACAGCTGCAGGGGCTGGCGCGGAGGAGCATCTATCTTTTCCCGGCGCTGTCCTCGCCGTTCCGGCCGATTTGTGAGAATACGCTGAACTCCGCGCTGCGGCGGCTTGGCTACGGTAAGGAAGACATGACCTCGCACGGCTTCCGGGCGACGGCGGCGACGCTGCTCAACGAATGTGGTCTGTGGCATCCCGACGCGATCGAGCGCTCGCTGGCACATGGCGAGAGGAACGGGGTTCGCGCCGCCTACCACCGCGGAGCCCATTGGGACGAACGTGTCCGCATGGCGCAATGGTGGTCGGATTACCTTGATGAACTTCGCGCCAAGGCGAAGGCGATTAGGCCGAAGTTCGGTCAGCCAAAGCTGCCCGTCGCGCCTGCGCGGAAACGGCCGAGCGTCGCAAAGATGGCGTAATGCGCCAGATTGGCCGGTGCTGCACACCGGCATGCGGCCATCGCTTTGCGATGACGTCTGCATTCGGCTCTGAAGCGAGCGAGGTGGGCGTCGCTATCCTCTAATCCCGCCGCGGCGGCCCGCAACCCGGCGTTGCCGGGTCCTCCTCTTCGTTCCGGCCCTTCGGGTGCAGTCCGCCTCGATCGGCGGGATTGCCGAACCGCTCTTGCCGCCCACCCCGCCCCCTTCCGGGCCGGTTGCGTGGGGCGGGAAGGAGAACAGGACGATGAAGACCAAGGATCATGCCAAGCCGGCAGCGGGCGACCTTTACGCGCAGGTGACGGATCGGATCATCGCCGAGCTGGAGGCGGGGCGGCTGCCATGGGTGCAGCCCTGGAACCGTGCGAAGGTATCAGCCGGGCTTCCCTGCAATGCGGGAACCGGGCGGATCTATTCCGGGATCAACGTCCTGATCCTGTGGGCAACCGTCATCGAGCGCGGCTATGCCCATCAGGCGTGGCTGACCTATCGCCAGTGCGAGGCGCTGGGCGGCCATGTCCGCAAGGGCGAGGCCGGCACCACCATCTGCTATGCCGATCGCTTCACGCCGAAATCGGAGCAGGCGCGCGCGTCATCCGAGGGCGACGAGGCCCGGCAGATCGCCTTCCTCAAGCGCTTCACCGTCTTCAATATCGATCAGTGCGAGGAACTGCCGGAGGAGCTTGCCGGCATCGCCGAGCCACTACCCGAACGCGAGATCATTCCCCATGCCGAGGCGCTGATCGATGCCACCGGCGCCGATATCCGGATCGGCGGAGACAAGGCCTTCTATGCGCCCGGTGCTCACTTCGTAGCGGTGCCGTTCCAGCAACTCTATCATCACCAGATCGACTGGTATCGGACGGTTTTTCACGAACTGGGCCATTGGACGGGGCATCCCTCCCGGCTTGGCCGCGATCAGACCGGGCGACACGGAGATGCCTTCTACGCCCGCGAGGAACTCGTCGCGGAGATGGCGAGCGCGTTCGTCTGCGCGACGCTTTCGATCGAACCGACCGGCGGCATGCCGACTATATCGGGTCTTGGCTGCAGGTATTGCGGGAGGACAATCGCGCTATCTTCCGGGCCGCCAGTCAGGCCAGCAAGGCCGCAAATTTGCTGCTTGGCCTTGGTTCGAACGGCGGCGTCACGAAAATGGATTGAGCCGAGAGGCCATCGTCTTCAGCCTGAACGATAGAGGATCGCCCGGTCTCACTATTGAGATTGGGCGATCTTTTCGATTATTTGGTCTAGCATCGCGGAAGGTTTGATGCCGAGAGCGCGCGCAAGTTGGATAAATTCCACCACGTCCAGCCGCCGCTGTGAGCCTTCAACAAGGCTGATCCAGCTTTGATCCTTTGAAATGCGCTCAGCAAGTTGCGACTGCTTTAAGCCAGCCGCTATCCGCGCAGCTTTAACGACCTCTACGACCGCCATATTTTCGTCGGTGAAGATCGTCTTTGGCATCCAGCATTGATCTAAATGCTGTTATGGCATATGCCGTTTTTCCATATTTGCGTTTAACGCACGGGAATTGAACTTGGCTGGATCGGATGGGGACATGCCATGGGCCACAGACCAGGAGCGATCGAGCTGGCGCGCGATCGAAGCCCTCTATCGCGACCACGCCGAATGGCTCCGCGCGCTTGTCTCGCGTCGCCTGCGTGTCCAGCCAGCCGACGTCGAGGACATTGTTCAGGACACTTGGATCCGCGCCGCTGGGCGCAAAAGCGACGACATCGAACACCCCAAGGCATTCCTGTCGCAGACGGCGCTCAACCTGTTTCGTGACCGCAAGCGCCGTGAGGCAGTGCGCGACGATCATCGCCGCGGGGTAGTCGCCAACGATGCCGGATCCGCGAGCCAAAAGCCCGGATTGTCGGAGCCGGAGACCGTGCTGGCCTTGGAGCGACTTATCCTGTCGATGCCGGAAATCTACCGCGACGTGTTCACGCTCAGCCGCTTTCGCCACATGACCAACGCCCAGATCGCCGAGCATCTCGGCATCTCGATCAAGACCGTGGAATGGCGCATGGGCAAAGCGCTTGAGCTGTGCATGATGGCCCTGCACGATTAGACGGCGCGGCGAACGATGACCGACAATGACGGCAAGGCGGAAGCACAAGCTGAGGCCGCGCAGTGGTATGCCCGGCTGAAAACGCTGCCGGTCTCACTCAAGACGCTCGACGAATTTTTCGTCTGGCGCCGGCAACCCGGCAACGTCGATGCCTTCCTCGCGGTCGAGGAATTATATGACACGACCGGTCGATTGGCGGAGCGTTCGTCCATTCAGGCGGCGACCGATGCGGCCTATCAACGCGGCCTCGTTCGAGGTCGCCGCGGGCCCAATCGGGTCGCCTTGGCGTCCGGGTTAGTTGCGCTTCTGGTCGCGGGCGGCGTGCTCTTCACCTCTTGGTACGGTCGCGATCAAAGCCTCACCACGGGCGTCGGTGAGACGCGCGAAGTGGCGCTATCGGACGGATCGATCGTCGAACTCGACACCGATTCAGCGCTAACGACCCACTTCACCCATGACGCCAGGCATGTCCGACTGACACGTGGACAGGCCTATTTCACCGTTGCCCACAATGCCGAATTGCCCTTCATCGTCGATGCCGGTTCGGCCAGCGTGACGGCGACCGGCACACAGTTCGACGTACGCCGGGCAGGGGATCAAACCGTCGTGACATTGGTCCAGGGCGGCGTCGATATCCGCTCCGGCAACAGTCTTTCCCACCTTACATCGGGGCAGAAACTTCGCGTCGTTCCAGGCCAGAAGCTGGTGCCGGAAACGGTCGACACGGCAAGCTCGACGGCATGGACGCGCGGCCGGTTGGTGCTCGACGGCGTGCCGCTTTCGCAAGCGATCGACGAGGTCAATCGCTACGCGGATCATCCCGTGCGCCTCGATGATCCGTCCTATGCCGAAGTCCGGTTCAGCGGGACGCTGACCACCGGAGACGTGGCCGCCTTCGTCGCTGCGGTGACGGCGATACTACCGCTCAAGTCCGTCACCGAGAGGAACGGTTCGGTCCATCTGATCGGCTAGGAGATCTTCTTGATGGACTGGTTTCGCGGATGAAAAGCAGGGGATCGGGGGTTAGGGGAGTGATGGCAAGATAAAGCGGGTTGCCCCACTCGGCCGAATCCGGCCTAAATGCTTGTCTGCACGTCCTTTTTTAGAGAGCCAACAGCACTCCCTCGCTCAACCGAGAGAGCGTGATCCCGGTGGAATGCCGCTGAAGCCCTGGCATTCCGTGGGTTTTGCGGGGAGATACTTGTCAGCCCCTCGATCCCGGCCCAGCTTTTCGATCATGGCAGGACAGGATGATGGTTTCGAGCCCCTTCTAGGGCGCATGCGCCACGACCCTGCGGGGCCGCGCATGCCCCGCGCCCAGCGCCCGATGCTGGAGCGGATCGCGCGGGCCGGCGGCAATCCTCGCCGCTTGCAAAGTGTCGTCGGCGCAGCACCCAAAGCTGCCTCCGGTCGCTTCAATGCCCGAGGTCGCGGCGCCAAGGCCGCAGCCGGATTTCCCCGCTCGCCTGTCTGGTCGTTCGACCGGTCATCGGGACAGCGGGTTCGTATGCGCCGGGTGCTGGTCAAGGCCCGCATCGTCAAGCTGGCTGGCAAGACCGGCGGCGCCGCCAAGGCGCATCTGCGATATCTCGAACGCGACGGCACGACCCGCGATGGCGAGCCCGGTCGCTTGTTCTCCACTTTCTCGGACGAGGCCGACCGCAGTGCCTTCATCGAACGGGGTGGTGAAGACCGGCACCAGTTCCGCTTCATCGTCTCGCCCGAAGACGGCGCGGCCTATGAAACGCTAAAGCCGTTCGCGCGTGATCTGATGGCCCAGCTCGAGCAGGATCTCGGCACCACGCTGGACTGGGTTGCTGTCGAGCATCACGACACGGGGCACCCCCATGTTCACATCGTGCTGCGCGGCGTGACCGAGGACGGCAAGACGCTCAACATCGCTGGTGACTATATCGCCCATGGCGTTCGCCACCGGGCGGGCGGATTGATCACGCGCGATCTCGGCCCCGAGACCGAGCGTGAGGTCGAACGTCAGCTGGAGCGCGAAGTCGATGCCGAGCGGCTCACCCGGCTCGATCGCCGTTTGTTGGGACGGGCCGAGGACGGCGTCGTCGATCTGTCCCGACCTAGCGACACCGATGGCTTCGAGAAGCGGACCGAGCCGCTGCTCGTCGCCCGCGCCCGCAAACTGGAGACGATGGGGCTGGCCGAGCAGGTCGCGCCGCATCGCTGGTCGCTGGCGTCGGACGCTGAGACGGTGCTGCAGGAGATGGGCCGACGCGGTGACATCATCCGCACCATGCACGCGGCGCTGTCCCAGTCGAAAGGTGACCAATCCGAACTCTACCGCGTCCATGATGCGCAGCCGGCCGAGCCGATCGTTGGCCGTGTCGCTGCCCGTGGGCTCGCCGACGAGCTGAACGACCAGCGCTATCTCATCGTCGAGGGGATCGACGGCCACACCCATTATGCCGGCATCGGCGGCGCCGACGGCAGCTTCGCGACAGGCCATGTCGTCATCCTCAAGCCGACCATCACGGCGCCGCGTGAGGTCGACCGCACCGTCGCCGAGGTCGCGGCGGCAAATGGCGGTCGCTACAGCATCGATGATCATCTCCGTCATGACCCCAATGCCAGCGCGCGCTTTGCCGAGGCCCACGTCAGGCGGCTTGAGGCGATCCGTCGCGCGACCGGCGCGGCCGAGCGGCAACTGGACGGAAGCTGGACGATCGCGCCCGATCATCTCGAACGGGTGCACGCATGGGAGCGCGCCAAAGCGGAGCGCATGCCCTATGTGATCGAGACCGTCGCGACCAAGGCACTCGACGCCGTCACCAAGCTGGACGCACCGACCTGGCTGGATCGACAGCTCAGCGGCGAGTTTCGGCATGACATCGCGAATCAGGGCTTCGGGCACGAGGTGAAGCGGGCGCTCGATGCGCGCCGGCGATGGCTGCTCGATCAGGGGCTCGCCGACGGGGAGGCCGGCCAGTTCCGGTTACAGCGTGATCTGATGAAGACGCTGCGTCGGCGCGAGCTGTTCCGCGTTGCTGGCCAGCTCGGCGAAGAGCTGAAGCTCGACTTCACCGAGACCAAGGACGGGGCAAGCTTCAGCGGCATCTATCGTCGATCGATCGAGGCCAGCGGCGGTCGCTATGCGCTGATCGAGAAGTCCCGCGAGTTTACGCTTGTGCCGTGGCGCCCAGAGATGGACCGCCAGCTTGGCCGTCCCATCAACGTCCGGCCCAACGGCGCAAGCATCGAATGGACGGTCGGACGAGATCGCGGCGGTCCGCAAATTTAAGCACGAGCGTCCTCCAATCGGCCCTCAGTGACACCAGACAGAGTCTGATCCCGCTTTCCCGCATAGGATATCATCGCGGCAGACGACGATCCTCGGGATTGTCAAATCCTATGGAGGCCGCCGATGATCCGAGGAAAGACCCGTCACCAGCTGTTCCTGCCACTTGAAACATCGAAGCGCTTGGCCGCGATCGCCAAGAGCCAGAAGCGGGCGCGCTCCGACTTGCTCGTCGAGATGGTCGATGCCTGGCTGAACAAGCGCGCCGCGACCGACGAGGCTGCGATCGACGCCAAGCGGATCGAACGGTTGCAGAGGAGCATCGACGAGACCCGCCGCGAGACGTTCATCGTCAGCTACGCGCTGTTCTCGTTCCTCAAACACTATCTGACCCGAAGCGCGATGTGGCCGGTCATGACCGAGGACGCGAAGGCGGCCGGTCAGAAGGGCTATCAGGCATTCCTCGATGGAGTCGCGCGGCGGATGGGCAAAGGTCCGGAAACGATCGTGCCGTCTCAAACCAAGGAGACCGTATCGTGAATAAACGCCACTGCGAGGCGCTCGCGGTAGAAACGCCTGTTCCGCAGATCGAGCCGATCGCAGTTCGCATTTCCGATGCCGTTAGATTGATCGGGCTTGGCCGATCGAAAATCTACGAGCTGATCGCGTCCGGGGAGCTTGAGATCGTCAAGGTCGGATCGGCAACGCTGATTCCCGTTGCCAATCTTCGAAAATTGATAACCGGTTGAATATTTCTGGTGGCCGATGGGGCGAGATTTGCCAATTTACGCCTTGGCGCAAGTCTGTTTTATAAGCCGCAATTTTTATTTCGTGTTCTGTAGTTTTTCGGTATCGGCAACTGAAAGGTCTATCTCTGGTGGTTCCGGTAGTGGGCGGACCGGCTGCTTTCGAGGTGATCCTGGTGGAGAACGGCCCGGCCGGTTTGGAGAAGCCCGGGTCGGTTAGCTGCCCTTCGTTCAGCTTTCGGTTATTGGCGGCTAGGCGCCAATGTCGGTCGTAGATTGCTCCAGCACGCTTCCTCGATTGCAGACGGTCGGCGATTCATCGTCCAGCTCGGATGCTAGGGTCTAATCTGGGTGTTAGGACGCCGCACCGTTCCGCGTGCCAAGTCGCTCTGGATGGCGGCTTTTGGGTCGCCGCGGCGGCTAGCTGCCGGTCACCAGCGCTGGAACGACCGCTCAACTCACCCTGCATCGTCGTCAGATACTGCTCTCACCTTCGTGCGATGCTTCGGACGAGATGCGCTCGCTCTCAATGGCGGGCAACCGGCTCTCGGTTGCAGCGAAGTTCGCTGTTAGACGGGGCCAACATGGTTACGCTGATCGCGCGCATCGCGATACGACCGGAGCCCACATCTGAGGCTCAGCTTCACGTGTCTTGATCGTGCGCTGCAGAGCCGGTCATACGTAGGGGGAGAAGATTGCTGACGCCGTGCCGTGGATGAGCTGACCTCGGCGCCTTTGTCACTAAAGCTGCTATCTCTGTGAATCTTGGTCTCCACCGTCCCGGCAACAGCTCCCGCGGTTGGCTTTCAGGCATCCAGACATGGAGCCCGCGTGCACCTACATACTGACGGCGATCGGTGATGGTGTTGCGCGGCTTTTTTCGAAGCTAGAACAAAATGGTGAAACCCGAGAAGATCCGTATGTCGGTACTATCAGAGTTCAAGCCGGCAACCGCCTCAGTCCACAGCGAGAGCTTAGCGCTGGTTTTTAAGGCGGCGCCTTCGGCTGCATAGAACTGCGTCGTATGACCAGTGGGATCGTCGTCGTGAAGACCCTCGGCTTCTGTGTAGAGTGTTAGATTCTTTACGGGGTGAATGCCAGCGGTAGCGATTACGTCTCCTGCGAAATGACGCCCGCTGCGGTCCTCATCCACGGCGG
>NZ_CALMAW010000027.1 GCF_937859915.1 uncultured Sphingomonas sp.
CACCGACACGGCCGAACGGATCCGCGGCGCGCTCATAGTCGCTTAGGAAGGCGGCGCCGCGTTTGGTGGTGAAGTCGTAGGCCGACAGCCAGTCCTGCTTCATCAGCACCGGATCGAGCGAGATCGACCGGACCTCATCGATGAAATGGTCAAGGTGCCAGGCGATTTGCGGGTCGGTTGGCGTATATTCCGCCTCGGCCGGCGTTACCGCTCTCGCCTCGCCTAGCCGGTCGACCTCGACGACATACGGCGTGACCCGGCTCTGCTGGGACTGCCAGACGATGCCGCCAGCGAGCGCACTGGCGAGACCTAAGCTGCCGAACGCCATCAGCCGCCAGTTGCGCGCCTGGACGCGGGCGGAGCCGATCCGCTCGTCCCAGAGCTGGCCCGCCCTCTGATACGGTGTCTCGGGTTCTGGGGTGCGTCCATAGCGCTGGACGCCGCGCTTGAAGTGCATGGTTCAATCCTCCTTCTCGTCAATGTCGGGGGTGGCGGATGCACCGCCGCTATGGCCCTCGCGGATCGCCTGCGCGGCGATCTGGCGATGATGGCGGGCGGACTGCTCAGCGCGGATCTGCTGGGCCCAGATGGGCGCTTCGCCCGCCGCGCTTTGCGCGCCGGACGAGTTTGCGCTCGGTGCCGCTGTCGCGCCGCCGCCTTTGAGAGCATCCCATGCGGCTGTACGTCCGTCGGCCGCAGCCTCTTTTAATCCGAACGCGTTCGACATGCTCGAACGAGCAGCATTGCCGGCCGCCTGCGCCATCCCGCCGACGCCGGCGCTGATGGAGGACGAGCCGGACGCCTCCTGGCTGAGCGTGTAAGCGGCGGATGCGGCCGCGCCCATGCGGGTGCCGGCTTGGACGGCCCCAAGCGCCGCGCCGCCGATGGCGCGCGCAGCGCCGGCACCGACCATCGTGAGGCCGACGGCGCCGGCGGTCGTTCCGAGCGCGGCCCCGGCACCGAGTTGCGGGGCGCCGGCGACGAGGCCGGTCGCGATGCTGGGGCCAAAGATGGAGAGACCGAACAGCGACAGGCTGGCAAGAACCAGGCTCATTGCCTGGCCGATGTCGGGATCGTGGCCCTGCAATGCAGCGGTGAACTGCGCGAAGAAGCCCGACCCGATACCGACGATGACGGCGAGCACCATCACCTTGATGCCGGACGAGACGACGTTGCCAAGCACGCGCTCTGCGAGAAAGCTCGTCCGGTTCCACAATGCGAAGGGCACCAGCACGAAGCCGGCAAGGCTGGTCAGCTTGAACTCGATGATCGTCACGAACATCTGCACAGCGATCACGAAGAAGGCGATGACGACGATCGCCCATGCGAAGAGCAGCACCGCGATCGTCAGGAAATTGTCGAAGAAGCTCGCGAAGCCCATCATGTTGGAGGCTTGCTGTAGAAGCGGCCAGGCGGCAGAAAAACCGGTGCCGGCGAGCCGGCCTGGCTTGAGCAGGTCGTCGGCCGAGAGCGTGCCGCCGCCGGCGGTCAGGCCGATGCTGGCGAACGAGTTGAAGATGATCGTCGCCAGCGTCGAGAAGCTGTTCAGGATGAACGCGAAGGCGCCGACGTAGAGGACCTTGCAGATGAAGCGGCCGATGACGTCCTGTTCGCCGCCCATCGCCCAGAACAGGCCGGCGAGCGTGATGTCGATGCCGATCAATGTGGTGGTCAGATAGCGGACATCGCCGCCCAACAACCCGAACCCGCTGTCGATGTAGCGAATGAAGGCGGTCATGAACTGATCGATGATGTTGAGATCGGACATATCGCGATCTGCTTCCTGGTGATGATGGCCGAAACTGAAGGGATGTCGCGAGACGCATCTGGGGGGAGCGTCGAACGCGCCCCGCGACGGCAACGGCAGGCCGGCGCAAACCTGCCGTCTCCCAAACCGGCTCAAGACCTACTGAGGCGTGTAGGCCGAGCCGGAACCGAGAAACCGGGCGGTGGCGGCCTGCGCATCGATCGAGGACTGGGCCTTTGTCGCGGCTTCGGTCGCCTCGGCGCGATATTGCGTCGCCATCATTTGCTGGATCTGGAACTGCTGCTTGGCGGTCAGCGCGAGCAGCTGGTTGGTCGCCTGTCCGACCTGGAGCGCGCCCTCAGCGTTTTGGCTGCGCGAGGTGAGCGACGACAAGGTTGCCGCATCCGCGCTGACATTGCCGGCAATCTGGCTCTGCGCCGCCATCGTCTCGCGATAGGCGGCAAGCACCCCGTCCACGCGCGCCTTGGCTTCAAGCGCCTGCATCGTGCTCGACGACGGCGTCGAGGTCTCGCCCGGAAACAGTCGGGTAAACTGGGCGGACAGATCGCCGATGTGGAAGCTGATATTCTGCGCCTGACCCATCAGCGTGTTGATCTGCTGGAGCGTCGAGGTCAGCTGCTGGAGTTCGGGGAAATTGAAGGTGGTGAGGTTCTTCGCCTCGTTGGTCAGCATCGTCGCTTCGTTTTGCAGCGATCGAATCTGGTTGTTCACCTGCTGCAGCGCGCGCTCCGCGGTCAGCAGATTCTTGGCATAATTGGTCGGATCGAACACGATAATCGCCGATGCCGGCGTCGCAGGCCCGATAATGCCGGCAGTCGATATCACCAGAGCGCTGAGCGCGGCGGTAATGAGGAAGCTACGTTTCACAGGGCATCTCCTTTTTCAGCGGGATTTGGAAAATCGGCGAGCAGAGCGGCCGCCCAGTCGAGGTTGGCGTCAGTCAAAAGGCGGGCGGCAAAATCGGCGGAGCCGTGTTCGGCGAGCAGCGCGTCGAAACGCGGCTGGCTGGCGGGATCAGACGCACCGCAGAGCGCTAGCGCGATCGGTCCGAGGCCAAGCTCGAACAGGCGGTTGCCGCGCGCCGACTGCAGGTAATATTGCCGTTTCGGCGTCGCCCGGCTGACCAGCTCGATCTGACGCGCATTGAGCCCGAACCGCTCGTAGGCGGCCCGGCCTTGCGGCTCGATCGCGCGGTCGTTGGGCAGAAGGATGCGCTGCGGGCAGCTCTCGATGATCGCGGGCGCGATGCTGCTGTCGGCGATGTCGGCGAGGCTTTGGGTTGCGAACAGCACCGCGACATTCTTCTTGCGGAGCGTCTTCAACCACTCGCGGATGCGCGCGGCGAAGAGCGGATGATCGAGGAAGATCCAGGCCTCGTCGAGGATCAGTAGGGTCGGCCGCCCGTCGAACCGCTCCTCGAGCCGATGGAAGAGATAGGTCAGCACCGGGGCGACGACTCCCGCCTGCCCCATCAGCGCTTCGGTCTCGAAGCATTGCACGTCGGCGAAGGCGAGATCGCTCTCGGCCGCGTCGAGTAGGCGGCCATAAGGCCCGTCGAGCGTGTAGGCGCCGAGCGCGGATCGCAGCGCGTTGGACTGGAGCAACAGCACGAGCCCGGTAAGCGTCCGCTCCTCGACCGGCGCCGACGCAAGGCTGGTCAGCGCCGACCAGATCGCCTCCTTGATCTCGGGCGTGACCAGCACACGCTCATGGGCGAGCAAAGCCGCGATCCATTCGACCGCCCAGCTGCGTTCGCTTGCCCTGTCAATCCGGCGCAGCGGCTGGAAAGCGAGCCCGTCGCCCACATCCCCGCCGATGCCGAGCGTATGATGCGCGCCGCCCATCGCGAGGACCGCCGCACGCGCTGAAAAACCCTTGTCGAAGATGATCAGCTGCGAGCGGGGATAGCGTCGGAACTGGAGCGCGATCAGGGCCAGCAGCACCGACTTGCCGGCGCCAGTCGGCCCGACGACCAGCATATGGCCGACATCGCCGATATGGGTCGCGAGGCGAAACGGCGTCGATCCCGACGTCTGCGCGACGAGCAGCGGCGGCCCGTCAAGATGATTGTTGCGTGGCGGTCCCGCCCAGACCGACGACAGCGGCATGAGGTGGGCGAGATTGAGCGTGTGGACGAGCGGCTGGCGGACATTGGCGTAGGCATGGCCGGGCAGTGACGACAGCCAGGCTTCGACCGCGTTGACGCCTTCTCGGATCGTCGTGAAGCCGAGCCCGTTGATGATCCGCTCGACCGCACGAACCTTTTCCTCGGCGCGGCCGCGATCGCCGTCCGAGACCGTGATCGTCGTCGTCAGATAGCCGAACGCAACATGATCACCACCGAGCGCCTGTAAGGCTAGGTCGGCGTCGACCACCTTGTTGTCGGCGTCACTGTCGAGCAGCTGCACCGGCTGATTGTACATGACCTCGCGCAGCATCGCGGTGATCGACTTGCGCTTGTTGAACCATTGGCGCCGGAGCTTTGTCAGCACCTTAGTGGCGTCGGTCTTGTCGAGCGCGATGAAGCGGGTCACCCAGCGATAGGCGAAATCCTGGTGATTGAGCGCATCGAGGATGCCGGGCCGGCTGAGGTTCGGAAAGCCGATGACGCTCAATGTGCGCAGATGCAGATCGCCGAGCTTGGGCTCGAGCCCGCCCGTCAACGGCGTATCGGCGAGCAGTCCATCGAGATAGAGCGGCGTCTCGGGCAGTGCGACATCGTGACGACGGGTCGAGATCGTCGCGTGTAGATAGGTCAACGTCTCAGTCGAATTCAGCGCCCGCACTTCGGGCATGAAAGCCGAGAAGAGGTCCAGCGCCCGATCGGTCTCGGCCGCGAACTGCGCAAGAGCGGCTCGCCAGTCGCGGCCAGCGTCGGCGTCGGGTCGATGGATCAGCGAACGCCCCGCGCTATCGCTGCGATCGGCCGCAGGCAACCACGTCAGGGTGAGATGGAAACGGCTTTCATAATGCCTGCCTGCAGCTTCGAAGCTGGCGCGCCGCTCCTGATCGATTAGCCACGAGGCCGCGTCGGGAAATGAACTTTCAGGATAGCCCAGCGCCTCTCGCCGCTCAGCATCGAAGTGCAGCGCCCAGGCCGAGCCGAACCGCTTTAGGACATTGTTCGCGCGCGCGCAGGCGGAGACCAGTTCGGCCTCGGTCGCGCTCTCGAGGTCAGGGCCTCGAAAGGCGAGGACCCGCAAGAAGCTGCCATCCTTGTTGAGGACGATGCCGGTCGCCACCAATGCTGCCCATGGCAGATGGTCCGCTAACCGGTCGGCGGACGAGCGATATTCATGGAGCGCTAGCATGTGAACCAACCCTTCTGGCGGAGGTGGCGCAGCAGCACGGTCGCGAAATCGGGATCGCGCCGGGCGGCGAAGACGGCGAGGCTGTGCCCCGCCGCCCAGAGCAGGACGCCGGCCAGCCATTGCTGGAGACCCAGGCCCACGGCCGCCGCGATCGTGCCGTTGACGATCGCGAGACCACGCGGCGCGCCACCCAGGAGGATCGGCGAGCCGAGCGAACCGTGAATCGGCACCTCGAAGCCCGCGATATGGGCCTCGCCGCCATGCTGGCCGGCGAGCGTCATGCGATCAGCGCTCCGCCGCCAAAGCTGAAGAAGCTCAGGAAGAAGCTCGACGCCGCGAATGCGATCGACAGACCGAACACGATCTGGATAAGCCGTCGGAAGCCGCCGGCGGTCTCGCCGAACGCCAGCGTCAGGCCCGTCAGGATGATGACCGCGACGGCCAGGATTTTGGCCACCGGCCCCTGGACGGAATCCAAGATTTGCTGGAGCGGCTGCTCCCACGGCATGCCGGTGCCGGCGGCCTGTGCGGTGGTGGCAAGGCCAAGCGCGAGGCCGGCGGCAGCGAGCCATTGGCGACGGAGGAAAAATCGCGTTTTTGAACGGGCAATCGTCATCATGGTCAGTCTCCGTGGGTTTGGGTTGGCGGCAGGAGATCGACGAGGCCGTAGCCACCGTCGGGATCGACGCCGGCGAGGCGCACGATTTGGGCGATCCGGCGGGCGAGGCCGCGGCCGGAGATGAAGACGACCAGGTCGATCGCGTCGGCGATCAGCGCGCGCGGCACCGTGACGGCCGCCTCCTGGATCAGCTGTTCGATCCGATGAAGGGCGGACGCGGCACTGTTGGCGTGGACCGTGGAGATGCCGCCCGGATGGCCGGTGTTCCAGGCCTTGAGCATATCAAGCGCTTCAGGCCCACGGACCTCGCCGACAATGATGCGGTCGGGGCGAAGCCGCAGCGTCGAGCGGACCAGATCGGCCATGCTGACAGTGCCGGTCCGCGTGCGCAGCGCCACCGTGTCGGGCGCCGGGCTTTGCAGCTCACGCGTGTCCTCGATCAGGATGACGCGCTCGTCGAGCGAGGCCATTTCGGCCAGAAGCGCGTTGGCGAGCGTGGTCTTGCCCGAGCTGGTCCCGCCGGCCACGAGGATATTACGGCGTTCGACCACGGCCATCGACAGGATGCGTGCCGCGTCCGGTGACATCATGCCGTCGTTCACATAGTCGATGAGCTTATGCAGTCGCTCGGCGGGCTTCCGGATCGAGAAACAGGGGCCGGTCGATACGGGCGGCAGCACACCCTCGAAGCGCTCCCCTGCCCGCCCTTTGGCATGCGGCGGAAGTTCGGCCGACACGATCGGGGCATCGCCATGCACCTCGGTGCGGGCATGGCTCGCGACGAGGCGGATGATGCGCTCAACCTGAGCCGGCTCGAAGCGGAGATCGGTATCGACCCTGCCCTCACCCAGGATATCGACCCTCAGCGCTCCATCGGGATTGACCATGATCTCGACGATCCGCGGATCGGCCAGCGCGGCCGCGATCGAGGAACCGAGCGCTGTACGGATCATCGCGCGCCGGCGTTCAGCGGACAGGGCGCCAGTCATTGGCCGGACTTTCCGAAGGGATTTGGCATGCGATCGCCGAGCGTTCGCGTACCCGTCGCGACCTGCCGCCCCACCTGCTGGACGAAGGCGTTGAAGCGATCACGAGCGATCGCGCGGCCGGCCTTGTCTGTTTCGGCAAGCGGTGCATGGATCGCGAGTTCGTATCGGATGAACAGTGTCAGCGTCTCGAGCTGAACATGGCCGTCGCGTTCGACGCGACCAAGCGCCGTGATGATCCGATCGAGACGCATGCCGAAATGTTCGTCGAGCTCGTTCCGGCCCTTTCGGCTCAACCATGCCTCGATGGCGTCGGCCAGGATTGCCGACTTGGTCACCCCGGGTTTCGCCGCGAGCGCCTCGAGCCGTTCGGTGAGCGCGGTCGACAGGAAGAGCTGATGGCGGATCTTGTCGGCCATCATCAGAAATCCAGCCCGAGCGTCGTCGAGCGATTGTCGCCGTCTTCGAGCGCATAGGCGTTCCGCGCGATCGCGGGCGTTCGCGCCTTGTCCATGATCTGGCTGTCGCCTGCAGGATCGGCGTCGTGATCGTCGAGATTGAGGGCGTTAGCGGCGCCAGCCTCCGGCTCCTTTACAGGGCTCTCGTCGGGCGTGCCCGGTTGCCGTTGCTGCTCGAGACCGCCGTCGTTCGTCTGGTCGTCTTCGCTTCCTAACGAGGCGAGCCGCTCGTCGACGTGGCGAATCTTGCCAGTCCAGTCGTCGGGCAGCAGCTTAGGTCGATCGGCATAGGGACCATCGGAGAGTGTTGGCGGTGCCACCACGCGATTTGAGAAGGTCGGGTCCTCGAAGTAGCGGAGCTTCCGAGCGCGGATCGGCGACAGACCCGACACCAGGACCAGTTCATCGGTTGCCGGCAGCTGCATGACCTCACCGGGCGTCAGCAGCGCTCGCGCGGTCTCCTGGCGGCTGACCATGACATGGCTGAGCCACGGCGCGAGCCGATGCCCGGCATAGTTGCGCATCGCACGCTGCTCGGTCGCCGTGCCGAGTGCATCGGAAATTCGCTTCGCGGTCCGCTCGTCGTTGGTCGCGAAGGCGACGCGGACGTGGCAGTTATCGAGGATCGCGTTGTGCTCGCCGTAAGCCTTTTCAATCTGGTTGAGGCTTTGCGCGATGAGAAAGGCGCGGACACCGTAGCCCGCTAGGAAGGCCAGCGACGTTTCGAAGAAGTCGAGCCGACCGAGTGCCGGAAACTCGTCGAGCATCATGAGCAGCTTGTGGCGACGGCCATGCTCAGCGGCATGGAGGTGCTCGGTCAATCGACGACCGATCTGGTTGAGCACCAGCCGCACGAGCGGCTTGGTCCGCGAGATGTCGGACGGCGGCACGACGAGGTACAGCGACAACGGCTGCTCCGCCTCGACCAGATCGGCGATGCGCCAGTCGCATGAGGACGTTACGGCTGCCACGGTCGGATCGCGATAGAGGCCGAGGAAGCTCATCGCGGTTGACAGGACGCCGGACCGTTCGTTGTCGGATTTGTTGAGAAGCTCGCGTGCGGCCGACGCCACGACGGGATGGACGAGCGGCGCCTCGTCGGTGCCGAGATGGTTGGTCGCCATCATGCGCTTCAGCGTGTCGGCAAAACTCCGCTGGGGATCGGACAGGAAAGTCGCGACGCGGGAGAGCGTCTTTTCCTGCTCCGCATAGAGCACGTGCAGGATCGCGCCGACGAGCAAGGAATGGCTGGTTTTTTCCCAGTGGCTACGACGTTCGAGGGCGCCTTCCGGATCGACCAGAATGTCTGCGATGTTCTGGACGTCGCGGACTTCGTTGGCGCCGCGCCGTACCTCGAGAAGAGGATTGTACCTGGCGGAGCGCTCATCGGTCGGGTTGAACAGAAGGCAGTGCGAAAATCGTGCGCGCCATCCGGCAGTGAGCTGCCAATTCTCGCCTTTGATGTCATGGATGACGGCAGATCCGGTCCAACCGAGCAGGGTCGGCACGACAAGCCCGACACCCTTGCCCGAACGTGTCGGTGCGAACGCCATAATATGTTCCGGCCCGTCGTGACGGAGATATCGGCTGTTCAGCTTGCCGAGAAACACACCGGCATCGTCGAACAGCCCTGCGCTCTGGGCATCCGAGGTCGTGGCCCAGCGAGCGGAACCGTAGGTCGTGACGTGCCGCCGCTGCCGTGCGCGCCAGAGCGATCCGAAGATCGCGGCGCCGCATCCGACGAAGCCACTCGCGCCCGCAATCTCTCCCGCGCGATCGAAGACGTGCGGCGCGTAGGCGTCATAGTGATACCACCACGGGAAGAGACCCCAGGGGCGATATATCGGCGTCTTTAGGAATAACAGGACCGGAGGGCCGAGTTCGGGCTGATACGCCAATCGTGCGGCGGCCCACTGCGTTGCCAGCCAGATGCCGGCGAACACGATAGCGAACACGACAAGGATCTGGCCGATCAGGAGTTTCGTGGGTGTCATGTGGGCTCTCCGCCCGCGGTCGCAACGTCAGTGCGGGCGGATCAGGAGTCCGGCATAATCGTGTTCAGCGGGAGTGCCGTTTCCTCGCAGAACCTCGCAAACTCTCGCAACGACGATCGTGTAATCGCGAGGGCGCGAGATATAGCCTGTCACGCCTCGATCTGTCGGGAGCTCAATGCTTTAGCTCTATCATCAGTCGATGTGTCGCTGCCCCGGTGGTGAAAGCGGAAGGACTGCATTCGGTAAAATATGGTGGTGAGCGGTCCGGCCGCTTTGGGATGCTGCCGCGGTCAATCTCGCGCACAAAAGCCCAGAAAACAGGCGAATAGGCCTGAACCAACGTCTGCTTTCGGACTGCGCCAAACCTGCATGAGGGGCCGACTTTGGGTCAAACTTAGGTGCGCGCGGTCAACGGCGTCCACGGAGGCACCTGCTGGTCGTGCCATAGCCGCAGTCGCCGCCAGTCGGGTGCATCGTAAACTGCCCTTCCGCCCCCAGCTTCGCCTACGCCCGGTTGACGCTCTGCAGGCCCAGCCAGCCGGCGATGCGGCTCAGCTCCTCGTCGAGCCGGTCGCCCGTCTCCGGCGGCGCGCCCGGCTCGTAGTGGCGTGACTGGACCAGGAGCCGGCCGTTGGCGCGATCGGCTTTGAGGTCGACGCGGGCGACGATCCGGTCCCCGAGCAGGAAGGGCAGGACGTAGTAGCCGTGAATGCGCTTCTCGGCGGGCACGTAGATCTCGATGCGGTACCGGAAGCCGAACAGCCTCTCCGTCCGATCCCGTTCCCAGATCAGAGGGTCGAACGGCGCGAGAAGCGCCTGGGCGTCGATCCGCCGGGGACGTCGCGCAGCAGGATCGAGATAGGCCGGCTGCTTCCACCCCTCGACGCGAACCGGGAGCAGCGCGCCCTCGTCCACGAGCCGTTCGATCGCGACGCGCGCGTCGACGACGCCCAGACGGAAATAGTCGCGCAGATCCGTGGCAGTGCCGATGCCCATCGCCTGCGCCGACCGCAGGACCAGCTCGCGAAACGCATCGGCATCCGACGGTGTCGGCAATCCGAGGATCTCGGCAGGCAGTACGCGCTCGGGCAGATCGTAGATGCGCTCGAAGCTGTTCCGGCGGGTGTTCGTCGTCACGTGCCCAGCCCAGAACAGCCATTCCAGCATCCGCTTGCTGTCACCCCATTCCCACCATCCGGGACGACTGCGCCCCTCCTCGAAGTCGGATGCGGAGGCGGGACCATCGTCACGGATGCGGCCGAGGAGAGCCTCGGCCTCGGCGCGGCGCTCGCCGGCGAAGACGCGCATGCCGGTCCAGCCAGCCTCGCCGCGATCAGCCCGCGCCATCCGCCAGCGGAGCAGCGGATGGATCTCCAACGGCAGAAGCGACGCCTCGTGCGCCCAGTATTCGAGAAGCCGTCGCTCCGACCTACGACCCCATGCCGCGCGATCCAACAACGTCCGCGGGTAGGCGCCAAGGCGTGAAAAAGCAGGAAGATAATGTGCTCGCGACAGCACGTTGACGCTGTCGATCTGGAACAGCTGGATCCTCCCCAGCGTGCGACGGAGATGCCCCTGGTGGGCAATCGCGGGATGCGGCGATCCGAACCCCTGCGCGGCGAGCGCGATCCGGCGCGCGGCGGCGACGCTCAGCACCGGAATGGTCATCCCTCGGACGATCGTTTGTCCGGTACCTGACCGATCAGCGCCACATGCGCCAACCGCAGGCTGATCAGCCGCACAGAGTCATCGCTGGTCAGCCCTCCCCACGCGAAGGCAGACCGGCGGCCCCAGACCTCGCTCGCGATGCGGGCCGCAAGCCGGGTCAACTCATGAACGGTCGGATCCCTGCCCTCGGCCATGCAGGCGATGATCTCCGGCGGGATATTCGATTGGTTTTCGCTCACGCCGGTCCTCCGTCCGGACGCCAGTTAAGCGGCTTCGCGTTCGATGGAAGTGCAATTCCCGGCAATGCGACGAGCGGCTCGTCGATGGCGCCCCGACGCCTTTGCGCGACCGTCTGGATAAACGGCGGCCGGTGCTGCAAAAGGCTGACCGAGAAAAGGGGCGGAGATGGGGTTCAGGTTCCATAGGTCGGTGCGGATCATCCCCGGCATCCGCCTCAATTTCAGCAAGTCCGGCGTCAGCACCAGCATCGGCGGAAACGGCGCCACCGTGAACCTCAGCAAAAAGGGCACGCGCACAACCGTCGGAATTCCCGGGTCCGGCCTCGCCTATTCGACGCTCACTCCGCACGCGGCGCGGCCCGCGAACCTGGTGGGTGGAACGCCCGCCCGCTCCAGCGGCGCTGGCTGGGTGGTGGGCATCGGCGCGGTGCTCATCCTCGGCCTCATCGGCCTGTTCGCCGCGTCGCCACCGGGCGCGCCGACCGCGCGCCCTGCGACGGTTGCGCCCATCGCGACGTCGTATGTCACCGCTCTCGCGCTCAACTGCCGCTCCATCGCCGGACCTGCAGGATCAATCGTGAGAACGCTCGACAAGGACGCCGCCGTCAGGGCGACCGCGACCACCAACGGCTGGAGCAGGGCGTCGAGCGCCGGTGCCGGCGACTGCTGGGCGCTGTCGCAATTCCTGTCCCCGGACGCGCCGACATCGCCTGCGACCGCCGCTTCTCCGCTGGTCGGGACCGTCGGCACCCGCCACCACGCCCGCAATCTCCCGCTTCTCGGCGGCGCGGTGCTGGGAACCTATGGCGCACATCACCACCGCATCTCGCATAAATCGCACCCGACGCTGGACGGCGGCTGCCCGTGCGGCGTCGGCGGGGTTTGCATCGGACCTCGCGGCGGCCGCTACTGCATCACGAGCGGCGGCAACAAACGCTACGGGGTCTGACATCGGCGCGGGGTCCGACGGTCGCCCATGATCATTGACCCGGCAAATTCCACGCCACCGAATTCGTCCAGGATCCGGCAACGGTCTGCCGGGATGGATCGCGCGCCGGGCTGAACCGTGCGCGGTTGTGTGCGTCAATGTCTGCAAAAGCGGCCAATCCGGATGATGTCAGGCGGCT
>NZ_CALMAW010000028.1 GCF_937859915.1 uncultured Sphingomonas sp.
GATTGGCGCTCGACGGCTGGCGGCCGGGTGCCACGCCGCTGCTCGCCGAACTGCGCGCCTCCCGCGCCCGCGACGCCGCGGCGGGCCGCACGCTGGTCGGCCCGCATCGCGCCGATCTGGCGGTCACCCATGTCGGCAAGGGCCAGCCCGCCGATCGCTGCTCGACCGGCGAGCAGAAGGCGCTGCTGCTCGGCATCGTGCTCGCGCATGCCGAGCTGGTCGCCGAGCGTACCGGCCGGCCGCCGCTTCTGCTGCTCGACGAGGTCGCCGCCCACCTCGACCCGCTCCGCCGTGCGGCCTTGTTCGACCGGCTCGCCGCGATGGCGACTCAGGTCTGGATGACCGGCACCGAATCCGCTTTGTTCGAGGGGATCGGGACGGCCACGCGCCTGCACATCGCGAACGGAATCGCGACGTCCGCCTGAACGGCGCCTCCGCCTGAACAAGGACTGTCGATGGCACTCACCGCGCGTTCAATCGTCCTGCCTCACATCCACGGCAGAGTGGGATGCAGGAGAGGTTTCGATGCGCACGACCCGAACGACCAAGACGCTGGCGGCGATGCTGCTGCTCGGCACGATCGCCGCCCCCGCGCTGGCGCAGGATCATGGCGGCTATGGCGGTGACCAAGGCGGCTACCAGAACGGTCCTGACCGCGGTGGCTCCGACGGCGGCCCGGGTCATTGGGACCGCGGCGGCGGCGGCCCCGAGGATCGTCGCCATTACGATCTCGCCGGCCCCGGCGTGCCGCTGCTCTACCCCGAGCTGCGCAACAGCCCGCGCGGCCGCGCCTTCGTGATGCGCAATTTCGACATGAACCGCGACGGCTTCATCGATCCGCGCGAGGCGCGCGCCGCGGACCGCGCGTTCGACCAGATGGCGCACGGCGACCGCGGCCATTTCGCCTGGGATCGCGGTGGCGACGATCGCGGCATGGCGCCGCCGCCCCCGCCCGGGCCCGCCGTCGCCGAGGGTGGCTGGGATCGCCAGGGCATGCGGGCCTATCACTTCCGCCAGAACCGCTATGGCGCGATGTTCTCGATGGGCGACGTGCTGTTCCAGACGGGCTCGGCGGCGCTGCGTCCCGGCGCCGCGGACAAGCTGCGCACGCTCGCCGGCTATCTCCACGCCCACCCGGCGCAGGCGGTGCGGATCGACGGATTCACCGATGCGGTCGGCTCGGCCGCGTCCAACCTCGCGCTCAGCCGCGCGCGGGCCGATTCGGTGGCGCATGCGCTCTCCGAACAGGGCGTCAATCCGCAGCGGCTGTCGCTGAACGGGCATGGCGAGGCCGATCCGGTGGCGAGCAATGCGGATGCCGCCGGGCGTCAGCTCAACCGCCGCGTCGAGGTGACGCTGGTCGGCCAGCGCGCGGACAGCTTCAACTAATCCGACCTTGGGCGCGTGGGACCTCCCGCGCGCCCATTTCGCTTGGGTTTCGCCGTCCGAATCCCTATATGATCGGCATGGCAACTACTCCCCCGAACGGCAGCAATCAGAACGACTATGGCGCGGATTCGATCAAGGTCCTGAAGGGCCTCGATGCCGTCCGCAAACGCCCCGGCATGTATATCGGCGACACCGATGACGGGTCCGGCCTCCACCACATGGTGTTCGAGGTCAGCGACAATGCGATCGACGAGTCGCTCGCCGGTCATTGCGACCGCATCCTGATCACGCTCAACCCTGACGGATCGGTCTCGGTCGAGGACAATGGCCGCGGCATCCCGACGGGCATTCACAGCGAAGAAGGCGTGTCGGCGGCCGAGGTCATCATGACCCAGCTCCACGCGGGCGGCAAATTCGACAATGCCGACGACGGCAACGCCTACAAGGTCTCGGGCGGTCTGCACGGCGTGGGCGTGTCGGTGGTCAATGCGCTGTCGGATTTTCTCGATCTCACCATCTGGCGCGACGGCGAAGAGAATTACATGCAGTTCCGCCGCGGCGACGCGGTCGCGCCGCTCAAGGTGATGGGCCCGTCGAACGGCAAGAAGGGCACGCGAGTCACCTTCATGCCCTCGGCCGAGACGTTCAAGATCACCGAATTTGATTTCGACAAGCTCGAGCATCGCTACCGCGAGCTCGCCTTCCTCAATTCGGGCGTGCGGCTGTTCCTGATCGACGCGCGCCATGCCGAGCGCCGCGAGGTTGAATTGTTCTACGAGGGCGGGATTGCCGCGTTCGTCAAATATCTCGATCGCACCAAGACGCCGCTGATGCCCGATCCGATCGCGATCACCGGCCAGCGCGACGATGTCGGCATCGACGTCGCGCTCGAATGGAACGATAGCTATTACGAGCAGGTGTTGGCGTTCACCAACAACATCCCGCAGCGCGACGGCGGCACGCACATGGCGGCGTTTCGCGCCGCGCTGACCCGCACGCTCAACAATTATGCCGAGAAGACCGGGCTCCTCAAGAAGGAGAAGGTGACGCTCACCGGCGACGACATGCGCGAGGGGCTCACCGCGATCGTCTCGGTCAAGCTGCCCGATCCCAAGTTCAGTTCGCAGACCAAGGACAAGCTCGTCTCGTCCGAGGTGCGCCAGCCGCTCGAAAGCCTGATGGCGGACAAGCTCGCCGAATGGCTCGAGGAAAATCCCGCGCACGGCCGCGCGATCGTCGGCAAGGTGATCGATGCCGCCGCCGCCCGCGAGGCCGCCAAGAAGGCGCGCGAGCTGACCCGGCGCAAGGGCGCGATGGACATCGCCTCGCTGCCCGGCAAGCTCGCGGACTGCCAGGAGCGCGACCCCGCCAAGTCCGAACTCTTCCTCGTCGAGGGTGATTCGGCAGGCGGTTCGGCCAAACAGGGGCGCAACCGCCAGAACCAGGCGATCCTCCCGCTCAAGGGCAAGATCCTCAATGTCGAGCGCGCGCGCTTCGACCGGATGCTCTCGTCGAAGGAGGTCGGCACGCTGATCCAGGCGCTCGGCACCGGGATCGGCCGCGACGACTTCAACGCCGACAAGCTGCGCTACCACAAGATCGTGATCATGACCGACGCAGACGTCGACGGCGCGCATATCCGCACGCTGCTGCTCACCTTCTTCTACCGCCAGATGCCCGAGCTGATCACGCGCGGCCATCTCTTCATCGCGCAGCCGCCGCTCTACAAGGTCAACAAGGGGCGTTCGGAGGTCTATCTCAAGGACCAGGCCGCGCTCGACGAATATCTCGTCGATGCGGGCGTCGCGACGATGGCGCTCGATACCGGCGGCGAGCGCCGCACCGGCAATGATCTGCGCGCGATGATCGACCATGCGCGGCGGATGAAGACGCTGATGGCCTATGTGCCGCGGCGCTACGAGCCGACGATGGTCGAGGCGCTGGCGTTGACCGGCGCGCTTGCCCCCGACGTCGATCGCACCGAGGCGGCGGCGCGCGTCGCCGCCTGGCTGGGCCGCGCCGATCCCGAGGCGACGTGGACCGGCGAGGCCTCCGAGGGGGGCGGCTATCACCTCGTCCGCAAGTGGCGCGGCGTGTCGGATCACCATGTCGTCGACGCGGCGTTTCTGGGCTCGGCCGAGGCGCGCAAGCTCAACACGCTGTCGGCCGAGCAAGCCGACGCCTATGCCAAGGTCTCGCGGCTGCTCTCGATCAAGGCCGGCGAGCGCACCGACACGGCGGCCGACGAGGATGACGCGCCCACGGGCGATCCGCGCGGCATCTCGGTGGTGCGCCCCTCCGATCTGCTCGACGGCGTGTTCGCCGCAGGGCGCAAGGGCCTCGCGATCGCGCGCTACAAGGGGCTCGGCGAGATGAACGCCGAGCAGCTGTGGGAGACCACGCTCGATCCCGCCAACCGCTCGCTGCTCCGCGTCGAGGTGACGCAGGCCGACATCGCCGACGAGATTTTCACGCGTCTGATGGGCGACGTCGTCGAGCCGCGGCGCGAGTTCATCCAGGAAAATGCGCTGTCGGTGGCCAATCTCGACGTGTGATTTCTGCAATCGCATGATCGTGCAATGCAATCGGAATGGGTTTGTTCGCGCTTGCAACGCGAAATGACGCAGTGCACAAAGGTCAGGCCTTTCAGGCATCCTCTCCTAAAACTTCAGGCCGCCCTCGAGGCGGCCTTTTTTTGTCCAGCGCTGTCGGAAGAAGAGCGCTGGAGCGGATCGGCATCCAGTGGCAGGCGGTTCCCCGTCACCGGAGAGACGTCATGCTGAACTTGTTCAGCATCTCCTTTGCCACGGGCGCGGCGTTCGGCGTGTGCGGGATGCTGAAACAAGTTCAGCATGACGGATCAAAGGATGGCGATCGTTCGGCGACGTGGATGTCGATATGCTTCGGCTCTCCGCGCCGGGATGGCGGCGGTCCCGCTCAGCGCGCCAGCAGCTTCTGCCGCCGCCGCTGCACCGATGAGCCCAGCCCGAGCGCCTCGCGATATTTGGCCACCGTCCGCCGCGCGATGTCGAATCCCCGTGCGCGCAACAGGTCGACCAGCGAATCGTCGGACAGGATCGCGTCGGCCTGCTCCTCGCCGATCAGCTTGGCGATGTGGCTCTTCACCGCCGACGCCGACGCCGCCTCGCCGCCCTCGGACGACTGGATCGCGCTGGTGAAGAAATATTTGAGCTCGTAGAGGCCGCGGTCGCACGACAGATATTTGTTCGAGGTGACGCGGCTCACCGTCGATTCGTGCATGCCGATCGCGTCCGCCACCGTCCTCAGCGTGAGCGGCCGGAGATGTTCGACGCCGCGCAGGAAGAAGGCCTCCTGCTGCTTGACGATCTCGGTCGCCACCTTGACGATCGTGCGCGCGCGCTGATCGAGCGCCTTCATCAGCCAATTGGCGCTCTGCAGGCTTTCGCTTAGCCACGCCTTGCTCGCCGGATCCTGCGCCGCGCCCGACAATTCGGTATAATAGCTGCGGTTGACGATCAGCCGCGGCAGCGTCGCATTGTTGAGCTCGATCGCCCAGCCCTTGCCGGTGCGCGCGACATAGACGTCGGGGGTCACCGCCTGCATGTCCGACGGCGCGAAGCGCAGCCCGGGCTTGGGGTCATAGGCGCGCAGCTCGCGGATCATGTCGCCGAGGTCCTCGTCGTCGACCCCGCAGATCCGGCGCAGCTTGGGCAGATCGCCGCGCGCGAGCAGATCGAGATGACCGATCAGCGCCGCCATCGCGGGATCGTAGCGGTCGGCCTCCCTGGCCTGGAGCGCGAGACATTCGGCAAGATCGCGCGCGCCGATCCCGGTCGGGTCGAAGCCCTGGACAACGCCCAGCACCTGCTCGACCAGCGCGCGCGGCGCGCCGAGCCGGTCGGCGATGTCGGGCAACGGGACCGTGAGATAGCCCGCCTCGTCGAGCGCATCGACGATATGCCCCGCGATCAGCAGGTCGCCGCCCGACAGCACTGCGCCCGCCTGCGCCATCAGATGATCGGTCAGCGACGCGCTCTCGGTCAGCGTCTCCTGGATGTCGCCGCCGCCGTCGATGCCGCCCGACCCCGCGCCCGCCATCCCCAGCGATCCATCGAGCCCCGCGCCGGGCATGTCGGAGGGCGAATCATGGTGGAAGGTCTCGGCCGAATAGTCGACGTCGAGCGGAGCGTCGTCTGCGGCGCCGTCGAGACCGGTGACCGAATCGATCGGTCCGTCTTCGCCGCCGCCATCGTCGGGCACCGAAAGATCGGGGCCGTCGCCCTCCTCGGAAGCGCCCGCTTCGATCAGCGGGTTCTTCTCGAGCTCCTCGGCGATGAACGCCTCGATCTCGAGATTGGACAGCGCCAGCAGCTTGATCGCCTGCTGGAGCTGCGGCGTCATCACCAGCGATTGCGATTGCCGCAGATCGAGGCGGGGGGCGAGGCTCATGGCTCGCTTGCGCTTACAACCCCGTTCGGCCTGAGCGCAGTCGAAGCACAGCCACCGTCGTCGCGTGGCCTTCGACTGCGCTCAGGCCGAACCGGGTTGGGGAGGCGCCAGTCATGACTAGAGCGCGAAGCCCTCGCCAAGATAGAGCCGGCGGACGTCGGGATTGGCGACGAGCGCGGCGGGCGAGCCCTGGAACAGCACCTTGCCGTCGTAGATGATGCAGGCGCGATCGACGATGTCGAGCGTCTCGCGGACATTGTGGTCGGTGATCAGCACACCGATGTCGCGGCGCTTGAGGTCCTTCACCAGGTCGCGAATGTCGCCGATCGAGATCGGGTCGATGCCCGCGAACGGCTCGTCGAGCAGCATGATCGAGGGTTCGCCGGCGAGCGCGCGCGCGATCTCGCAGCGGCGCCGCTCGCCGCCCGACAGCGCGGTGGCGCGCGCGTCGCGCAGATGCTCGATGTGAAACTCGGCGAGCAGTGTCGCCAGCCGGGTCTCGCGCGCGGCGGGATCGGGCTCGCTCATCTCGAGTACGCACAGGATGTTCTGCGCGACGGTGAGCCCGCGGAAGATCGAGGTCTCCTGCGGCAGATAGCCGAGCCCCAGCAGCGAGCGGCGGTACATCGGCAGCGCCGTGATGTCGTCGCCGTCGAGAAGAATGCGGCCGGCATCGGGCTTGACCAGTCCCATCACCGAATAGAAGCAGGTCGTCTTGCCCGCGCCATTGGGTCCGAGCAGCCCCACCACCTCGCCGCGCGCGACCTCGAGGCTGACGTCCTGCAGCACCGGGCGGCCGTCATAGGCCTTGGCGATCGAGACGATCGACAGCGCCCGCGACGGTGGCGGGACGGTGGCGGCGATGTCGCGCGGGGAAAGCAGCGTGTCGGTCATGGCCTATCGTTTCTCCCGCCGGCCGGGCCCGGTCCGCATCTGGCAGGCTTTATGCAGGGCGATCAAGCCCCGCCTGCCGCCGATGGTCAGGGCTTGGCGGGCTTGGGGGTGGCAGGCGTGTCGGACGACTGGTCCTTCTGCGGCACGGTGAAGCGCCCGGAGACGCGTCCCCCGGCGCCGGCCGAGCCCGCGCCGCCGACATTGCCGCCGTCCATATTGGCCTGATTGGTGTTGAGGTTGATGACCAGCCGGCCGCCCCGGGTCGTGCCCGCATTGGGGCCGGTACGGTCGACGGTGACATGGCCGATCAGCGTGATCAGCCGCTTGTCGACGTCGTAAATGCCATAATCGCCATGCGCGATTTCGGTCGGGCGGGTGACGACGACATGGCCGTTGGCATCGAAGCGATGGAGCTGGGGGCCGCCGGCACCGGCGCCGCTGCTGTTGGCGACGCTGCCGGTGTAGTTCGCGGTGGCGCGGTCCGAGGTCAGCGTCATGTCCTGCTGCACGATCTTCACCCCACCGGTCAGGAAGGCGCGATGGTCGAGGTCGTGGACTTCCATATGATCCGCGGCGAAATCGACCGGCGCATTGCTGTCGTGCTTGGGGGCGGGCGCGGCCGCCTTGGCCTGCGCGGCCGCCGGTCCGCCCGTGAACAGCGCCAGCGTCGAAAGCGGCAGGAGAAGGCGGCGGATCATCGTGGCGCTGTGCCGTTTCGCTGCGTCATATGCAAGCGCGCGTGGCCGTCGAGCACGACCACCTTCTGGTCGAGATCGGCCTGCATCCGGTCCGAGCTGAACGTGCCCATCGGCATCGTGCCGGTCACCGGATTGCGGCTGGCGAGCTGGCGCGACTTCATGTCGAGATCGACGTCGTGCGTCGCGAGCGTATAGCCGTCGGCGGTGTGGAAATTGACCGGCCCGTCGAGCGCGACGCGCTGGTTGTTGAGATTGTAGCGCCCCTTCGGGCTGACGATCGTCGCGGGCCCTGCGGGCAGCTGGATCTTGGCGGACAGCGTATCGAGCTTGACGATCGGATCGGCCGAAGTCTGCTGGACCGCCGACTTGGCGTTGAGCTGGAACGGCTGGCCCTTCGAATCCTCGCCGCGATAGAGCGCGTGCGAGATCCGCATCCGCTCTGCCGCGGTGGTGACTCGGTCCTTGGAGAGCACGAAGGAGATGTCGCGCCCCGAGGTGATCGGGGCTGCCGCCAGCGCCAGCGTCAGCACAACCACCGCGGCAGGCAAGGTGACGCGCGCGACCGCGATGACGCGGTCGTGGCTCGATCCCGGCACCGCCCAGGCGCGACGCCGACGGCGCTCGACCCGCGCCGCGCTCGACATCGGTCCGCTTAGGGGGCCGGCGAGGCTCTCAGGCATGCGCGAAGATGTCGGTCTCGGGCCAGCCGGCGAGATCGAGTTCGGCGCGCGTCGGCAGGAAGTCGAAACAGGCCTGCGCGAGGTGCATCCGGCCCTCGCGGATCAGCCGCGCATCGAGCTTGTCCTTCATCGCGTGGAGGAAGCGCACGTCGGAGGCGGCATAGTCCTTCTGCGCATCGGACAGTTCGGGCGCGCCCCAGTCCGACGATTGCTGGACCTTGGACACTTCCTGGCCGAGCAGCTCGCGGACCAGCTCCTTGAGCCCGTGGCGATCGGTGTAGGTGCGGATCAGCCGCGAGGCGATCTTGGTGCAATAGACCGGCGCCGCCACCGTGTTGAGGTAGAAGCGGATCGCGGCGAGATCGAAGCGCGCGAAATGATAGAGTTTGAGCCGCGCCGGGTCGCCGAGCACCGCGCGCAGATTGGGGGCGGCATAGTCGCTGCCGGGCGCGAAGCGGACGAGATGCTCGTTGGGCCCGCCGTCCGAGATCTGCACGACGCACAGCCGGTCGCGCGGGGTCAGCAACCCCATCGTCTCGGTGTCGACGGCGAGGCTGGCACCCGGCGCGAACACGTCGGCGGGGAGGTCTTCTTCGTGGAAATGAACTGTCATGCCGCGTGCATAGGCCTTTGCCGGGCGTTGCTCAATGCCGCACCCGTCACGATCGCGCCGTGCGGCGGCGCGCTGCCATGTTGAGCGTTTCGACCAGCCCCGAGAACGCCATCGCGGCATAGATATACCCCTTGGGAACATGCACGCCGAAGCCGTCCGCGATCAGCACCGCCCCGATCATCAGCAGGAAGCCGAGCGCCAGCATCACGATCGTCGGATTGCGCTGGATGAAGTGCGCCAGCGGGTCGGCGGCGATCAGCATCAGCCCGACCGCGATCACCACCGCGGCGATCATGATCGGCAGCGCGCTGGTCATGCCGACCGCGGTCAGGATCGAATCGATCGAGAAGACGATGTCGAGCAGGATGATCTGCACGATCGCTGCGCCGAAGCCGAGCCCCGCGGGCTTGGGGGCGCCGTCGTCCGGCGCGGCGTCGTCGCCGTCGAGCGTGTGGTGGATCTCGCTGGTCGCCTTCCAGATCAGGAACAGCCCGCCGGCGATCAGGATCAGGTCGCGCAGCGAGAAGGCGGTGTCGAACGAGCGGTGGCCGTCGACCAGCGCGCCGTGGAGGCCGAGATCGATCAGCGGCGCGGTCAGCCCGACCAGCCAGGCGATCGCGCTCAGCAGCGCAAGCCGCAGGATCAGGGCGAGCGCGATGCCGATCCGGCGCGCGCGAGTCTGCTGGTCGGGCGGCAGGCGGTTCGACAGGATCGCCACGAAGACGAGATTGTCGATCCCGAGCACCACTTCCATGACGATCAGCGTGGCGAGGGCGGCCCAGGCGGTCGGGTCGGTGAGCAGCGAGAGAAGAGAGGACATGACGGCGCCGGGGTGCCCGTTACGCAGCCTCTACACAAGCTTTTCGGACGGAGCGTGTCTTTGTTGCCATGAAATGGCCGGTTTGGAACCAATCATGGCAAGAAAATGGCTCGCGACACCAACGCGTTTGGGATATGACCGCAATAGGCACGCTCCTTGTTTCGTGCCCGGAGAGTCGTTCGCTGCGCCCGGTGTGCGACCTCCACGCGATATTGGGCGACCCGGGAAAGATTTTTTAAGCATGAGTTTCGATCGTGGGCGGCGCGGGCAGCGCGGCAAGGACAAGCGCGTGGACCCGCAAATGGTGCTGCCGGGCGCGCGGT